>NZ_WBMR01000090.1 GCF_008923365.1 Actinomadura montaniterrae | reverse complement strand
ACCGGCCAGGCGCGCCGCGGCGCCGGGCCGGGCGGCGACAGGCCCGCGGCCCGCAGCGCGGCGCGCCCGCGCTCGGTGATCCAGTCGCTCGACCACGGCGGGTCCAGCACGACGCGGACCCGGACGCGCGGGAAGCCCGCGTCGTTCAGCCGGTGGACGAGGTCGTCGCGCATCGTCGCGAGGGCCGGGCAGCCGGTGTAGGTCGGGGTGATCGAGGCGACCACGGTCTCGCCACCGTCCGGTGCGGGCTCGACGTCGACGCCGCGCAGCACGCCGAGGTCGGCGAGGGTGAGCATCGGCATCTCGGGGTCGCGCACCCGCCCGGCCGCTTCGCGGGCGCGCTCGCGGGCCGTCACGAGGGCGTTCACCAGCGCCCGCCCGGGTGTGCGCGCGCGACGACCTGCATCTCGGCGAGCAGCCGGCCGAACGCCTCGGTGTGCATGCCGTCGCGGCCCGTCCGCCCGCCGACCCCGGCGAGGGGCGCGCGGTCCGGACGGTCGACGCCGCTGACGGCGAAGACCTGGTCGAGGACGGCGTCGGCCTCGTCGCGGACGGCGGCGGGATCGACGCCGACGCCGGCCTCGGCGAGCGAGGCTTCGAGAGGGTGCGCGGTGACCATTTCGGGCTGGAGCGGCCACAGCGCGTCCAGCGCGGCGACGAGCCTGCGGCGCGACTCCTCGGTGCCCTGCGCGAGCGTGAGGAACCAGCGGCCCGCCCAGTCGCGGTGGTAGGTGACCTCCTTGACGCCCTTCGCCGCCACCGCCGCCAGCACCTGGTCGGCGCTCGCGCCGAGCCGCTCCAGCAGCGCGAGCCGGACCACGGAGAACAGCAGCAGGCGGACGACGACATGCGCGAAGTCGCCGTTGGCCACCTCGGCGAGGCGGACGTTGCGGAACTCCCCGGCCTCGCGGAAGAAGGCGAGCGCGTCCTCGCCCGGCACCGGCGAGCCCTCGGGGAGGGCGGGCACGGCGCCGGGGTCGGCGGCCGCCGCCCGCGACAGCAGGAGCCGCGCCTGCCCGAGCAGGTCGAGGGCGATGTTCGCCAGCGCGATGTCCTCTTCAAGGTCGGGGGCGCGGCTGCACCACTCCGAGAGGCGCTGCGACATGATCAGCGCGTCGTCGCCGAGCATCAGGCAGTACGCGGCGAGATCGGCGCCGTCGACGCCGTCCGGCACGGTCGTGTCGACGCCGGCGAGGGGGTCCTCGAAGCCGGTGCCGAACGCCCACTGCGAGGACTCGCCGCCGGCCAGGCCGTCGAACACGCCGCCGAGGTCGCTGTTCAGGAGGTCGTCGCTCATCGGTGGTCCGCCCTCACATGTGCGGGACGTCGTCGGGGATGTCATAGAACGTGGGGTGCCGGTAGACCTTGTCGCCGCTCGGCGCGAACAGCGGGTCCTTCTCGTCCGGACTGGACGCGGTGATCGCGTCGGCCCGCACGACCCAGATGCTCACGCCCTCGTTGCGGCGCGTGTAGACGTCGCGCGCGTGCCGCAGCGCCATCACGTCGTCGGGGGCGTGCAGCGACCCGACGTGCACGTGGTTGAGGCCGCGCTTGCCGCGGACGAACACCTCGTAGAGCGGCCATTCCCGCCTGTCGGTCATCACTGGCCTCCCTTGCCGGACCGCTCGGCGAACGCCGTCGCCGCCTCGCGCACCCAGGCGCCGTCCTCGTGGGCGGCGCGGCGGTGGGCCAGCCGCTGCGCGTTGCACGGCCCGCTCCCGCCGACGACCTGGGCGAACTCCGCCCAGTCCGGCTCGCCGAAGTCGTAGTGGCCGCGCTCGTCGTTCCAGCGCAGGTCCGGGTCGGGGAGCGTCACCCCGAGCGCCTCGGCCTGCGGGACCGTCATGTCGACGAACTTCTGCCGCAGCTCGTCGTTGGAGTTGCGCTTGACGCCCCACGCCATCGACCGCGCGCTGTTCGGGGACTCGGCGTCCGGCGGGCCGAACATCATCAGCGACGGCCACCAGAACCGGTCGACCGACTCCTGCACCATGGCGCGCTGGGCGTCCGTCCCGCGCATCATCGTCATCAGCAGCTCGTAGCCCTGCCGCTGGTGGAAGGACTCCTCCTTGCAGATCCGGATCATCGCGCGGCCGTAGGGCCCGTAGGAGGTGCGGCACAGCGGCACCTGGTTGCAGATCGCGGCGCCGTCGACGAGCCAGCCGATCGTGCCGACGTCGGCGTACGACAGCGTCGGGTAGTTGAAGATCGAGGAGTACTTCTGCCGGCCGGCGAGCAGCAGCTCCGTCAGCTCCGCCCGCGAGACGCCGAGGGTCTCGCACGCCGAGTACAGGTACAGCCCGTGGCCGGCCTCGTCCTGCACCTTCGCCAGCAGGATCGCCTTGCGGCGCAGGGACGGCGCGCGGCCGATCCAGTTGCCCTCCGGCTGCATCCCGATGATCTCCGAGTGCGCGTGCTGGGCGATCTGCCGGACGAGGGTCCGGCGGTAGCCGTCCGGCATCCAGTCCCGGGGCTCGATGCGGTCGCCCCGCGCGATCGTCGCGTCGAACCGCTCCTGCGCCGCCTCCTGCGGCACGGGGTCCACGGGAGGCCCGGGGTCCACGGGGGTCGTCGTCATGTCCGCTCCCTCACCGGTCGAACGAATTACTTATCGTTCGGTCAGTAATACGGTCGCACGGACCGGCGCCTCCGCGCAACAGCCCCTTGCCCGGGACCGCCTCCTCCGCGCGCCGGGCCCGCGGGCTACGGTGAGGAGGCCCGGACCTGGCCGGCCGCATCCACCCTGGAGGACCGCATGCACCGCCTCACCGTCCAGTACTTCTCCCCCGCCGACCCGGCGGCGTTCGACGAGCGCTACGAGAGCACGCACGTCCCGCTCGTGCACGCCCTGCCCGGCCTGAAGTCGTTCACCCTGACGCGCCCGCAGGCGCTCGGCGCCGGCGCGCCCTACCTGGTCGCCGAGCTGTGGTTCGAGGACGGCGACGCGCTCGCGGCGGCGCTGGGCAGCCCGGAGATGGCCGCGGCCGCCGAGGACGCGGCGAAGTACGAGGTCGCCTCCACGACCATGTTCTCCGGCGAGGTGCGCGAGACCCTCGGCTGACCCGGGAGCCCGCCGCCGCCCCCTCGTCGCGGACGAGCCGGGCGGCGGCCGCGTTTCACCCCGCTCCGCCCCCCGGCCGTGATTCACCCGGCCGGGGGCGCGCCCCACTCGGCTCCCCGGCCGCTGGCCTCGTCGAACACCAGCCAGGTACGGGTGGCGCGGACGCCGGGGATGTCCTGGACGCGCTCCAGCACCACGTGCCGGAGCGCCGCGTTGTCCGGGGCCCTGACCAGGGCGAGCACGTCGTAGTCCCCGCCGACCATCGCGAAGTGCTCGACGTAGGTGATCTCCTTGAGCCCGGCCGACACCGCCCGCCAGGAGTTCTGCTCGATCGTGATCGAGACGTACGCGCTGGTGCCGAGCCCCGCCCGGTGCGGCGCCAGCTCCGCCGTGAACCCGGTGATCACGCCGTCGTCCAGCAGCCGGGTGAGCCGCGCGTAGGCGTTGGCGCGGGAGACGTGCACGTTCTCGGCGAGGGCGCGCACCGAGATCCGGCCGTCGCGGAGCAGCTCGGCGATGATCGCCCGGTCCACCGCGTCCAGCCGTCCGGCAGAACGTCCCGGCCAGGCGCCGTCCGCGGCGTCATCGTTCGACATTTGGCCACCCTCGCGCCCCATTGAGAACCACTTGTCGCTCATTATCCGGCATGTCTTGAACAGATGGTCGCCGGGACGGACGCTTTGGTCGTCAAGCGTCCAGAGAAAGTGAGGCGCGCCATGCCAGTGCGGAAGCCCCCGACGGCGCGGGCACCGAGGCCCGCGCGGGAACCCGTGCGCGATCACCGGCCGGCGGTCGACGGCCTGCTGCCGTCCCCCGTCCCGGTGCGCTTCGTCGCCGAGGACGGCACGCCCGCCGACCCCCCGGCCGGACGGACGGCGCCCGCCGACGGCGAGCTGCTGGAGGCCTACCGCCGGATGGTCCTCGGGCGCCGCTTCGACCGGCAGGCGACGGCGCTGACCCGGCAGGGCCGGCTCGCGGTGTACCCGTCGAGCCGCGGGCAGGAGGCCTGCCAGATCGGCGGCGTGCTCGCGCTGCGCGACGGCGACTGGCTGTTCCCCACCTACCGCGACTCGGTGGCCCTGGTCGCCCGCGGGCTCGACCCCGCCGAGGTGCTCACGCTGCTGCAGGGCGGCTGGCACTGCGGGTACGACCCCGCCGCGGTGCGGGTCGCGCCGCAGTGCACCCCGCTGGCCACCCAGACCCTGCACGCGGTCGGGATGGCGGAGGCCCTGCGCCGCAAGGGCGAGGACGACATCGTGATGGCCTTCGTCGGCGACGGCGGCACGAGCGAGGGCGACTTCCACGAGGCGCTCAACTACGCGGCGGTCCGGCGCGCGCCCGTGGTGTTCCTCGTGCAGAACAACCGGTACGCGATCTCGGTGCCGCTGGCCAAGCAGACCGCCGCGCCCGCGCTCGCCTACAAGGGCGTCGGGTACGGCGTCCGGTCCGAGCAGGTGGACGGCAACGACCTCGTCGCGGTGCTGTCCGTGCTGGCGTCGGCGGTGGAGCACGCGCGTTCGGGCGGCGGGCCGTCGCTGGTGGAGGCGCACACGTACCGCATGGACGCCCACACCAACGCCGACGACGCCACCCGCTACCGGGAGGACGACGAGGTCGCGCGCTGGGAGGCCGCCGACCCCATCGCGCGCCTGGAGGCCTACCTGCGCGGCCGGGGCGTGCTCGACGACGAGGCGGTCGCCTCGGCGGACAAGGCCGCCGAGGAGTTCGCCGCCCGCGTCCGCGACGCGCTGAACGCCGACCCCGAGCCCGCGCCGACGCCGCTGGAGCTGTTCGAGCACGTCTTCGCCGAGCCCACGCCGCAGCTGCGCGAGCAGCGGGCCCAGCTGGTGTCCGAGCTGGCCGCCCTGGAGGACTGACATGACGACGATGACGGGCCGCACGGCCGGGATGACGATGGCGCAGGCGCTGAACGCCGCGCTGCGGGACGCGCTCCGCGAGGACGAGCGGGTCCTGGTGTTCGGGGAGGACGTCGGCCCGCTCGGCGGCGTCTTCCGCATCACCGACGGGCTGACCGCCGAGTTCGGCGAGGACCGGTGCTTCGACACCCCGCTCGCCGAGGCGGGCATCGTCGGGCTGGCCGTCGGCATGGCGATGGGCGGGTTCCGCCCGGTCGTGGAGATGCAGTTCGACGCGTTCGCCTACCCGGCGTTCGAGCAGATCGCCTCGCACGTGGCGAAGATGCGCAACCGCACCCGCGGCATGGTGCCGCTGCCGATGGTGGTCCGCATCCCGTTCGCGGGCGGCGTCGGCGGCGTCGAGCACCACTCCGATTCCAGCGAGGCCTACTACGCGCACACCCCCGGCCTGAAGGTGGTCACGCCCGCCACGCCGGACGACGCGTACTGGCTGCTCCGCGACGCCATCGCCGACCCCGACCCGGTGGTCTTCATGGAGCCGAAGCGGCTGTACTGGTCCTCGGGCGAGGTCGCGCCCGAGGACCGGCGCCCCGCCGGCATCGGGCGGGCGGCGGTACGGCGCGCCGGGACCGACGCCACGCTCGTCGCGTACGGGCCCAGCGTCTCCGTGGCGCTCGAAGCGGCCGAGGCTGCGGCGCAGGAGGGCCGGTCGCTGGAGGTCGTGGACCTGCGGTCGATCGTCCCGTTCGACGACGAGACCGTCGTGGCGTCGGTCCGCAAGACGGGCCGGTGCGTGGTGGTCCAGGAGGCGCAGGGGTTCGCGGGCGTCGGCGCGGAGATCGCGGCCCGCGTCCAGGAGCGCTGCTTCCACTCGCTGGCGGCGCCGGTGCTGCGGGTCAGCGGGTTCGACATCCCGTACCCGCCGCCGAAGCTGGAGCGCTCGCACCTGCCGGACGCCGACCGGGTGCTCGACGCGGTCGACCGGCTCCAGTTCGACGACGAGCCCGACACCCGGTACCTGGCGGCGGCGGAGCCCGCGCCGGCGGACGCCGGGGTGCGTCCCCTCGCGGGCGGCGCCATGCGGGAGGCGTCGTGAAGACCGCCGTCGCTCCCCGGGTGTTCCGCCTGCCCGACCTCGGCGAGGGCCTGACGGAGGCCGAGGTCCTGGAATGGAAGGTCGCGGTCGGCGACACCGTCGAGGTCGACCAGGTCGTGGTGGAGGTGGAGACCGCCAAGGCCGCCGTCGAGGTCCCGGTCCCGTTCGCCGGGACGGTGCTGAAGCTGCACGCGGGGCCGGGCGCCGTCCTCGGCGTCGGTGAACCGCTCATCGAGGTCGGGGACGCCGGGGCCGCGTCCGCGTCCGAGGATCCCGCCGCTGCCCGGTACCGCGAGGAGGAGCAGGCGGGCTCGGGCAACGTGCTGATCGGCTACGGCACCGGCGGCGCCTCGGGCACTTCCCGGCGGCGCGGCAGGACGCGCCCCGCCGAGAAAGCCGCCGGGGACGCCGTTACGGCGGCGGCGCGGCCGAAGCTCGCGCCGCGGGTGATCTCGCCGCTCGTCCGCCGGATCGCCCGCGAGCACGGCGTGGACATCGCCGCCGTCACCCCGACCGGCCCGCGCGGCGTCATCCTGCGCCGCGACGTCGAGCAGGCCATCGCCGCCGCGCCCGCCGAGCCCGTCGCACCCGCGGAGCCGGCGGCCGCCGGTCCGGCGGGCGGCCTCGCGGACGAGCGCATCCCGCTGCGCGGCCTGCGCCGGGCGGTGGCCGACAAGCTCACCCGCAGCCGCGCCGAGATCCCCGACGCGACGACCTGGGTCGACGTCGACGCCACCGGCCTGCTCGACGTCAGGGACGCGCTGCGCCGCACCCGCCCGGACCTCGGCATCGGGCTGCTCGCGCTGCTCGCCCGCGTCTGCGTGTCCGGGCTGCGCCGGTTCCCCGAGCTGAACTCCTCGGTCGACACCGGCCGCGGCGAGATCGTCCGGCACGGGCGGGTGAACCTCGGGTTCGCCGCCCAGACCGACCGGGGCCTGGTCGTCCCGGTCGTCCGGGACGCGCACCTGATGACGACCGGGGACCTCGCCGCGGAGCTGGCCCGGCTCACCGGCCTCGCCCGCGCCGGGAAGCTGCCGCCCGAGGCGCTGACCGGCGGCACGTTCACGCTCAACAACTACGGGGTGTTCGGCGTGGACGGCTCGACGCCCATCATCAACCATCCGGAGGCGGCGCTGCTCGGCGTGGGCCGCTTCGTCGATCGGCCCTGGGTACACGACGGCGCGGTCGTGCCGCGCAAGGTTGCCCAGCTGTCCCTCACCTTCGACCACCGGGTCTGCGACGGCGGCACCGCCGGCGGGTTCCTGCGCTACGTGGCCGACTGCGTGGAGGACCCGTCCGTCCTGATCGCGCACTCCTGAACCGGGCCCGCCCTGGATGGTCGGGACCGTCACGGGGCGGCCGTGGTGGGGTCCTCCGGGTCCTGCCGCGCCGCCCCGCGCAGGTGGACCAGCACGGCCAGGACGCGGCGATGGTCCTCGTCGGACGCCGCCAGGCCGAGCTTGGCCATGATGGAGCCGACGTGGGTCTCGACGGTGCGGCCGGTGAGCCACAGCCGCCGCGCGATCCCGATGTTCGTACGGCCTTCGGCCATCAGCGCCAGGACCTGCCGCTCCCGCTCGGTGAGCCGGGCCAGCGGGTCGTCCGGCGGGCGGCGGCCGATCAGCCGCGTGACGACCTCGGGGTCGAGCGCGGACCCGCCGGCGGCCACCCGGCGCAGCGCGTCGAGGAAGTCGTCGACGTCGAGCACGCGGTCCTTCAGCAGGTAGCCGAACCGCCCGCGGGTGACGAGCTCCACCGAGTGCCGGGTCTCGATGTGCTGCGAGAGCAGCACGATGCCGACGTCCGGGTGGGACTCGCGGATCCGCCGGGCGGCCCGCGCGCCGTCGTCGGTGCGGTCGGGCGGCATGCGCACGTCGATGACGGCCAGGTCGGGACGGGCGGCGGCGACGGCGGCGAGCAGGCCGGGGGCGTCGGCGAGCAGCCGCGCCAGCCCCTCGCGGAAGAGCGCCGAGTCCTCGCCGATCACGATGCGCACGGCAGCACCGCCTCGACGGACGTCCCGGAGCCGGGCCGGCTGGCCACGCTCAGCGCACCGCCGGCGGCCGCGACCCGGTCCGCCAGCCCGGCCAGCCCGGAGCCGGGTTCGATGGTCGCGCCGCCGGACCCGTCGTCGTGCACCTCCACCGTCAGGTGCCCGTCCGCCCGGGTCACCCGCAACCGGATGCCGCCCGCCGCCGCGTGCTTCACCGCGTTCGCCACCGCCTCGCTCGCCACGTAGTAGGCGGTGGTGGCCACGTCCTCCGGCACGGGTTCGGGGCACACGTCGAGGACCACCGGGATCGGGACGCCGCGCACCAGCATGGCGAGCGCCGCCGGGAGCCCCTCCTCCAGGCTGGACGGGCGCAGCCCGTGGGCGATCTGGCGCAGCTCGGCGACGGCGGTGCCGAGTTCGTCCACCGCCTGGTCGAGCACCTTCGCGACGTCGCCGTCCGGCAGGTGCCGCTGGGCCAGCCGCAGCGCCATGCCGAGCGAGACGAGCCGCTGCTGCGCGCCGTCGTGCAGGTCCCGTTCGAGGCGCTGCCGCTCGGCGTACCCGGCGCGCAGCAGCCGCGCCCTGCTGTCCTCCACGTCGCGCAGCGCCCTGCGCAGGTCGAGGCGCAGCCGCACCACCTCGACGAGCAGCGCGGACGCGTCGGCCAGCTCCCGCAGCAGCTCCCTCGTGCCGGTCCGGCCCCGCACCAGGACACCGATCCGCGTCCCGCCGAACCGGATCGCGACGGCCTGGCCGTGCGGATCGAACGGCGCGCCGCTCGCGGTGACCAGCTCGTCCGTCCCCGGGAGCCGGTAGCCGACCCGCAGGCCGGGGTCGCGCAGCGCCGCCCGCAGCACCTCCTGCAGCTGCTCCGGCACCGCCTCCCCGGCGTGCATCCGGGCGCGCAGGCCGTCGATCGCGGCGAGCGCCGCCTGCCGGGCCGGGTAGAGGCGACGGTCCACGCGGACCTGCAGCCGGGCGCGCAGCGGGGACAGCACCAGCGCGCACACGGCCGTCGCGGTCGCCGCCGCCGCGGGCGAGGAGCGCCCGGCGGTCACACCGGCCACGAACGCGGCGGCCGTGTAGAACCCGAGCAGCACCGTGGTGACGAGGCCGTAGGTCACCGCGGCGCTCAGCGCCCGGTCCACGTCGTAGAGGTCGTGGCGCAGGATCGCGATCGCCGTCGCCGCCGGGATCGCGACGAGCGTCGCGCCGAGCCCGGCCAGGGCGAGGTCCGGGCCGTCGAGCAGCAGGTAGCTCAGCCAGCACAGCAGCAGCGTCGCGGGCAGGAACAGCGCGCCCAGCGCGAACCATTTCAGCTGGGCGCGGCGCACCGGGTCCCCGGCCCTCCGGTACCGCGCGACCATCGCCGCGGCGGACGCGACGAGGAGGAGCAGCAGGGCGGGCAGCAGCGCGATCTCGACCGGGCCGAGCAGCGTCCACAGCGGCGGCGGCAGGGTGCCGAACGCGTGCCGGACGCCGCCGAACGGCGCGGGGAACGGAGCGGGATCCAGCCCGGCCAGCACGATGAACAGCGCCGGCACCGCCGGAACGGCGACCGCGACGGCCCGCCAGCGGCGCCCGGGCGGCGGCCGCCCGTCCGGGAACAGCAGCATGAGCAGCGCCGCCGGCACGTAGTTGAGCATCCAGAGCCCCTGGCTCACGGTGACCATGACCGCCCGGCCGGGCAGCCCGGGCCGGTGCTCGGCCAGGTCAAGGTAGACGTCGGTGAAGACGATCCAGATCGCGGCCAGCCCCACGGACGCGAGCAGCGCGCCGGTCCGGTCGGCCGGGCGCTTCGCCGCGACCAGCACGCCGAGCACCACCGACGCGGACGCGAGCACGCACGCGACGCCGAAGTAGACGGCCTGCCCTCCGTCACCGTCCAGGACGACCAGCCATGCCCCGGTCCCGGCGAGCGCCACCGCGAGCACGGCCATGCCGTAGGCGGTGAGCCGGGGCCGTGTCATGGCCATACCGTAAGCGCCGCGCCACGGCGGCGACATACGTGCCAGCACGGAGAATCCGCCCGTGCCGGCACGCGGCGCTGTCCCGTGCCCGCCCCGATGCCTCCGCCGCCCGGCCCGGCCGACACTGCTGCCATCGTCCGATTCAGGAGGAGGGCACCATGCCGCATTCCCGCTTCTTCGTCACCGGCCTGGCACTGGCCGGACTTCTCGGCCTCGGCGACCTGGCGACCTGGCTGTTCGGCGTCGGCGGCGACGGCCAGCCGCCGGCCGCCGCGGCCGCCGTCATCACCGCGATCGGCGCCGTCACGCTGGCCGGCGCCGTGCTCGCGTGGCGCGGCCGGCGCGGCGGCCTGATCGCGGTGCTGGTCACCCGGATCCTGTCCGCCCTCGCGACGGTGCCCGCCTTCGGCGACGACGGTGTCTCCACTGCGAACCTCGTGCTGCTCGCCGCCGGACTCGTCCTCACGGCCGCCGCGATCGTCCTGCTCTGGCCGTCCCTGCGCCGCCCGGCGGCGACGACGCCGTGACCACCGGCACCCGCGGAAGCGGCCCCGGCGGACTCCCCTCCGCCGGGGCCTCCGTATCTCACGTGGTGAGGGCGATGGTCAGGTGTGGCGGTCGGGGCGGTAGGGGGTGAGCGCCTCGGCGGGGCTGCCGTGGACCTCCTGGGCGACCAGTTCGGCGAGGTGCGGGGCGAGCGTGATGCCGCTGTGCGTGACGACGGTGTAGAGGCCGGGAAGCTGCGGGCCGACGAGCGGGTAGCCGTCGACGGGCAGGGGCCGCACGCACCGGCGCACGCCGGCGATGTCCGCGCTCAGGCCCGGGATCAGCGTACGGGCGCGGGCGAGGAGGTCGGCGCCGGCGGCCTCGACCCGGTCCGCCGGGATCGCGTCGTCGATGCCGGCGTCAATGTCGTAGGCCTCCAGCACTAGTCCCCCGTGCTCCGCCGGACGGGCGGACAGCTCGGGAGCGTGTATGAGCCCGTTGAGGACACCGGACACTGGGGTCGTGGTGGCGACCAGGCACGGCGCCGCCGAACCGGGTTTCGACGGGTCGACCAGCGGCAGGACGATCCCGGCGGTGGCCAGCAGCGCGGGGGCGTGCCGGCCGGCGGCGCAGATCGTCAGGTCGGCGTCCAGGTCGCGGCCGTCGTCGAGGCGCGCCCCGGTGACGCGGCCGCCGTCGACGTTCAGGCCGACCGCGCGGCGCCCGGTGACGAGGCGGGCGCCCGACTCCGCCGCCCGCTGAGCGAGCGCCTGTGCCGCCAGGCCGCCGTGCACGAACCCCTCGTCGGGGAAGTGTGCGATGAGCGCGCCGTCCGGGACGCGGACGGCCGGTTCCAGTTCGCGCAACCGGTCGCCGCCGATCAGGCGGGCGGCGTAGCCGAGGCGGGCCAGGCCGTCGACCCGCGCGGCCAGCTCCGCCTTCTCGTCCTCGTCCGCCGTCCACGCGATGTTGCCGGCCGGCCGGTACCACGACGGGTCGCCGAGCCCGGCGGCCAGGTCACGCCAGGTGCGGAGCGCGTCCGTGCGGAACCGGTGATACGCCGAGTCGGCGGGGTCGTTGGCGTTGAACCACGCGTAGCTGGTCCCGGACGTCCCCGCGCCGGGCCGCAGCTCCTCGACGACCGTGACCGCGTCGCCCGGGCCAGCCCGCCCGCCGTCCGCCGGGCGGGCGAGGCGGTCGGCGAGCGCGGCCCCGACGATGCCCGCGCCGATGACGAGTATCCGCATCACCCCAGCCTGACACCCCGCCCGCCCGCCACCAAGGGCGGTCCGGAGCGGGCTAGGTCAGGGCCGGGGCCAGGCGCCGCCACTCCTCGCGGGGGAACGCGTTGCCGTCCGCCGTGAGCACCTGCACGCAGACGTGGTCGGCGCCGGCGGCGCGGTGCTCGTCCACCCGGCGCCGGATCGCCTCCTCGTCGCCCCAGGCGATCAGGGCGTCGAACAGCCGGTCGCTCACCGTGTCGACGTCCTCCTGCGTGAGCCCGAGCCGCAGCAGGTTGCCCGCGTAGTTCGGCAGGCTCAGGTAGGAGCGCAGCCAGTCCGTCCCGATCTCGCGCGCCTCGTCCCGCGTCGAGCAGAGGATCACCGTCTGCTCCGGAAGGACGAGCGGCCCCGCCCCGACGGCCTCGCGGGCGATCCGGGTGTGCTCCGGCGGGACGAGGTAGGGGTGGGCGCCGCGGGCCCGCTTCGCCGCCGTCTCCAGCATCCGCGGGCCGAGCGCGGCGAGCACCCGGCTGTCGCGGGGCACGGGCCGGCCGGCCGCGTCGAGGCCGTCGAGGAAGGCGGACATCGCCGCGAGCGGCCTGCGGTAGCGGCCGGGCTCCGCGGCGTCCACGAGCGGGGCGTGGCTCACCCCGATGCCCATCAGGAAGCGGTCGCCGTGCTCGGCGGACAGCGACGCGAACGACGCGGCGGCGTCCTCGGGCGCGTGCATCCACAGGTTCAGGATGCCGGTCGCGACGACCGCGCTGCGGGTCGCCGCGAGGAGGTTCCCGACCGCGTCGAACACCGGCCCTCCGATGTCGGGGACCCACATCGCGCGGTACCCGAGCTCCTCCAGTTCCGCGGCGGCCTCCGCCGCCTCGGCGGCGTCCCCGTAGCGCAGTTGCTGGCTCCACACACCGACACCGGACAGCTCCACGGCGCCTCCCTCCCGGTCGTGCCGCACGTCCGGGCGGTGGGCCGCCCGGCGTCCGGCCGGTCGTCCTTGGTCGTCCAGGAGAGCGTATCGGGGACGCCCCGGACGGTGACCGGCCCCCGCCGGACGCGCCCGCGCCATGACGATGATCAGGCCGCGGGCGGCGTTTGACGTGGGCTTTCTCCGGCTAGTGCCCGGTGTAGGCACGGCTGCGGGAGGGGGCCCGGATGACGGCGGTCGAGGAGGTGGCCGACACCAGCGCCGAGGAGGCGCTGCGGCGGCACGGCCTCGGGAAGCGGATCGGCGACGTCCTGGCGACGACCGACCACAAGACGGTCGGCTACCTGTACCTGTCGACGTCGTTCACGCTGTTCCTGATCGCCGGGCTGATGGCCATGCTGATGCGGGCGGAGCTGCTGCGGCCGGGCCTGCAGGTGATGGACGAGCTGCAGTACAACGAGCTCTTCACGATGCACGGCACGATCATGCTGCTGCTGTTCGCGACGCCGCTGTTCCTCGGCTTCGCCAACGTCATCATGCCGCTGCAGATCGGCGCGCCGGACGTCGCGTTCCCGCGGCTGAACGC
Organism: Actinomadura montaniterrae; assembly: GCF_008923365.1. GTDB lineage: Bacteria > Actinomycetota > Actinomycetes > Streptosporangiales > Streptosporangiaceae > Spirillospora > Spirillospora montaniterrae. The sequence continues at coordinate 22,227 of NZ_WBMR01000090.1, read as the reverse complement.
GCTGACCTACTACATGTTCCTGTTCGGGTCGGTCATCGTGCTGTTCGGCTTCATCATGCCGAACGGCGCGGCCGACTACGGCTGGTTCGCCTACTCGCCGCTGACCTCGTCGACCTTCTCCCCCGGCCTCGGCAAGGACATGTGGGTGATGGGGCTGATCCTGTCGGGCGTCGGCACGACGCTGACCGGCGTCAACCTGATCACCACGATCGTCACGATGCGGGCGCCCGGCATGCTGATGTTCCGGATGCCGATCTTCACCTGGAACGTGCTGCTGACCAGCCTGATGGTCATCATCGCGTTCCCGGTGCTCGCCGCCGCGCTGTTCGCGCTGGAGGCGGACCGCAAGCTCGGCGCGCACGTCTACGACGGCGCGAACGGCGGGGCGCTGCTGTGGCAGCACCTGTTCTGGTTCTTCGGGCATCCGGAGGTGTACATCGTGGCGCTGCCGTTCTTCGGCATCGTCACCGAGATCATTCCGGTGTTCGCACGCAAGCCGATCTTCGGCTACCTCGGCATGGTCGCCGCGACCATCAGCATCACCGGGCTGTCGATGACGGTCTGGGCGCACCACATGTTCGCCACCGGCCAGGTCCTGCTGCCGTTCTTCTCGATCACCTCGTTCATGATCGCGGTGCCGACCGGCATCAAGTTCTTCAACTGGGTCGGCACGATGTGGAAGGGCGAGATCTCGCTGGAGACGCCGATGCTGTGGGCGATCGGGTTCCTCGTGACGTTCCTGTTCGGCGGCCTCACCGGGGTGATCCTGGCGTCGCCCGCCATGGACTTCCACCTCACCGACTCGTTCTTCGTCGTCGCCCACATGCACTACGTGCTGTTCGGGACGGTGGTGTTCGCGATGTTCGGCGGGTTCTACTTCTGGTGGCCGAAGATGACCGGGAAGAAGCTGGACGAGACCTGGGGCAAGATCCATTTCTGGTCGCTGTTCGCCGGCTTCCACACCACGTTCCTCGTCCAGCACTGGCTCGGTGCCGAGGGCATGCCGCGCCGCATCGCCGACTACTCGGACGAGTTCGCGACGCTGAACCTCGTCTCGTCGATCGGCGCGTTCGTCCTCGGGGCGTCCACGTTCGCGTTCCTGTGGAACATCTACCGGACGCACCGGCGCGGCGAGCCCGTCGGCGTGGACGACCCGTGGGGCTACGGCAACTCGCTGGAGTGGGCGACGTCGTGCCCGCCGCCCAGGCACAACTTCGTGGCGATGCCGCGGATCCGCTCGATGCGCCCGGCGTTCGACCTGCACTATCCGCCGCTGGAGCCGCCGGAGGAGGCGGAGATCGCCACCCCTCCGCCTCCCGGCCGCTCCTGACGGCGCCGTTGCCCGGCTCCGGCCGGTCAGGCCACCGGTTCGGTGGACGGCTCGGCGTGCGCGGCCTCCCGGGCGGCGGCGGCCGCGCGGCGGCCCGGGATCGTCAGGGCGATCAGCGCGGCGAGGACGGCGACGCCGCAGCCGATCGCGAGGCCGGTGCGGAACCCGTTCTCCGAGGGCAGCGCGTGCCCGCCGAGGCTGATCGTCATCTGCGACAGCACGGCCCCGACGACGGCGGCGGACACCGACGTGCCGATGGAGCGCATCAGCGTGTTGAAGCTGTTGGCCGAGCCGGTCTCCGACTGCGGCACCGCGCTCATGATGAGGGCGGGCATCGCGCCGTAGGCGAGGCCGACGCCGCCGCCGCAGATCGCGGTGAAGAGCATCAGGCCCCAGGCGTGCCCCAGCAGGACCTGCGACGACCCGTACCCGGCGGCGACCACCAGCGCCCCGCAGATCAGCGTGACCTTGGGGCCGCGGGCGGCGGACAGCCGCGCGCCGAGCGGGGACACCGCCATCATCACCAGGCCGGAGGGGACCATCCACAGCCCGGCGGCCACCATCGACTGGCCGAGGCCGTACCCGGTCTGCTCGGGCAGCTGCAACAGCTGCGGCGCGATCAGCGACTGGGCGTACATGGAGAAGCCGACCACGACGGACGCGGCGTTGGTGAGCAGCACCTGCGGCCGGGCGGTGACGCGCAGGTCGACGAGCGGGTCGCGGGTGCGCAGCTCCCACCACCCCCAGGCGAGCAGGACGACGGCGGCGGCGGCGAACAGCCCGATGGTGGTGCCGCTCGTCCAGCCCCAGTCGGCGCCCTTGGAGACGGCGAGCAGCAGGCAGACGAGGCCGGCGCCGAGCCCGACCGCGCCGGGGGCGTCGAAGCGGCCCTTGGCCTGTGCGGGCACGGCGGGCACCAGCAGCCAGATCAGCACGGCGACGAGGACGCTCAGCGCGGCCGCCCCCCAGAACAGCACGCGCCAGTTGGTGTTCTCGGCGACCAGCGCGGCGATCGGCAGCCCGAAGGCGCCGCCGATGCCCATCGAGGAGCTCATCAGCGCGATGGACGAGCCGAGCCGCTCGGGCGGCAGCAGGTCGCGCAGCGCGCTGATGCCGAGCGGGATCATGCCCATGCCGAGGCCCTGCATCCCGCGGCCGATGATCATCGGCCAGAGCGAGCCCGACAGCGCGCAGACCACCGAGCCGGCGATCAGCGGCACCATGCAGGCCAGCATCAGCCGGCGCTTGCCGTACAGGTCGCCGAGCCGGCCGATCATCGGCATGGCGACCGCGGACGCCAGCAGCGTGCCGGTGATCACCCAGGTCGCGTTGGAGGCCGTGGTGTGCAGCAGCCTCGGCAGGTCGGCGATCAGCGGCACCACCAGCGTCTGCATGAACGCGGCGACGATGCCCGCGACGGCGAGCACCGCGACGATGCCGTTCGGGCGGACGGCGGGCCCGGAGTCGTCCACGTGGGTCTCCTCTTTCAGGGAAGGGCGCTCTTGCGGGGGAACGAGGCCGGCTCTTCGGGGAGCGAGGCAGCCGTATGCACGATACATACGATGTGCTGGATACACAAAGTGTGTATGGCGCATATCCGCTGTGATAAGCAGGACACCGCACCCGGACGGCCGATCCCGGGGGCACGGATCGGAGGCACCATGGACAAACCGACGGACCGGGTCGAGTACGAGACCATGCTGCTCGGGCGGCACAGCCTGGAGTTCGCCGGCGGCTCCGCCCGCGCGGCCGGGCACCTGGAGCGCAGCGCCTACATCCTGCTCAGCCGCATCCGGGTCGAGGGGCCGATGTCGATCCGCCAGCTGAGCGAGGCGTTCGGCCTGGACCAGTCCACCCTGAACCGGCAGACCTCCGCCATGCTGCGCTCCGGGCTGGCCGAGCGCATCCCCGATCCCGAGGGCGGCATCGCCCGCAAGTTCCGCATCACCGCCGAGGGCGAGCGCCGGCTTGAGGAGGAGCGCGGCCGGATCGTCGCGAGCCTGGACAAGATCATGGCCGGCTGGCCGGCGGAGGACGTGCGCACCTTCGCCGACTGCCTCAAGCGGTTCAACACCGACATCGAGCGGCTGAGCGGCCGCCCCTGGCCTCGTCCCTGACCACTCGCCCGCCGCGTCCCTGACCACCCCCGTCGCCGGCCCCCCGCAGGGCGAGAAAGGACAGCGCAGCCATGGACGTCCGTCTCGTGGACGGCCCCCCGTCCCTGATCTCCACGTTCTTCGACCTCGGCAGGTCCGGCTACACGACGGCGGAGTTCTTCGCGTCCGGCGAGGCCGCCGCCTACGAGGCCGCCGGCGCGACCGGCGACGACGGCGTGTGGACCGTCCGCCCGGGCCGCCGCGCGCCCTTCACGACGCGGCTGGTGGTGTACCGGCCGGCCGATCCCGCGGCTTTCGGCGGGACGGTCGTCGTCGAATGGCTCAACGTCTCGTCCGGGGCGGACGCCCCGGCCTTCTGGCTGAACACGCACCGGCAGCTGATCCGGGACGGCGCGGCGTGGATCGGCGTCTCGGCGCAGCGGGACTCGATCGACGGCGAGTCGCTGTTCGCGCGGCTGACCGAGACGGAGGGCGACTTCTCCTCCATCACGCTTCCGCCGCTGAAGAAGACCGATCCCGAGCGGTACGCGTCCCTCGACCATCCGGGCAACGCGTTCTCCTTCGACATCTTCGCGCAGGTGGGACGGCTCGCCCGGGAGGAGGGCGGCGTCCTCGGCCCGCTCCGCGCGTCCCGCGTGCTCGCCGCGGGCCAGTCGCAGTCGGCCGCGTACCTCGTCACGTTCGTCAACGCGGTCGCGCCCGTCGCGGGGGCCTATGACGGCTACCTGATCCACGGCCGCCCCGGCGGCCCGGCGCTGCTGGACGGGGCGCGCTGGGAGTCGCGGGCGGGACGCGTCCGGATCCGCACCGACGGCGACGCCCCCGTCATCACGGTACAGAGCGAGACGGACGTGGCGGGGCTGCTCCGGTCGGCGGGGTCACGGCAGCCGGACGGCGAGCGGTTCCGCCTGTGGGAGGTCGCGGGCGCCGCGCACGCCGACACCTACACGATCGACGCCGCGTTCCGCGACTCCGGGCGGCGCGGCCCGGACGAGCTGGCGGCGATGCTGGCGCCGCGCTCCGCCCCGCTCGGCGCCGAGTTCCCGCTGCCGATCAACTCCGGCCCGCAGCAGCACTACGTCGCGCAGGCCGCGGTCGCCGCGCTGGACCGCTGGGTGCGGACGGGCACTCCCCCGGCGTCCGCGGACCGTCTCGACCTGGAGCCTGGGGAGCCGGTGCGGCTGCGGCTCGACGGGCACGGCATCGCGTCCGGCGGGGTGCGGACGCCGTGGGTGGACGTCCCTGCCGCGGTGCTCTCCGGGCTCGGCCAGGAGGCGGCGCCGGGCGCCGCGCTGCTGTTCGGCTCGACGCGCCCGTTCGGCGCGGCGACGCTCCGGCGGCTGTACCCGCGCGGCGCGGACGACTACGTGCCCGCGTTCCGGGCGGCGGCCGAGCGGGCCGCCGCGGCCGGGTTCCTGCTCGCCGCCGACCTGGACGAGGCCATCGGCGTCGCCGCCGCGTCCTTCCCGTCCTGACGGCGGCGCCGCCGGGCCCGGCCGCGCCGCCCGCTCACTCCATCATCTGGGCGGCCATGCGGGCGATGTCCTCGCGGTCGAGGTGGACGAAGTCGCCCGTCGCCTCGACCGTCACCCGGCCGCGCTGCAGCAGCCGCCCGACCGTCCGCACCCGCTTGCCGTCGCGGGCCTCGACCTCGCCCTCGAACAGGCACGGCTCGCCGAGCAGGGTCGGCCTGCGGTAGACGATCTCCAGCCGGGCCGTCGGGCCCGCGACCCCGGCGACGAAGTTCGCCGCCGCGCACAGGATGTCGAACGCGCCCGCGAGCACCGCGCCGTGCACGCAGCCGGGCGGCCCCTCGTACGGGCGGGTGAACGTGCCGCGCAGCAGCGCCTTCGGCGGCTCGAACGCCACCTCCAGCGGGAGCGCCATCGGGTTGTGCCGGCCGATGACGGCGTCGTAGGCCATGCGCCCGGCGAGGTCGGCGCGGCCGTCGTCCGAGAGGTGCAGCATGGTCTTGGGCAGCGGCGGGTCGGGGACGTGCCGCTCCAGGGCGTCCGCGACGGACTCCAACTCGCGCGCCGCCGCCAGCGTCGCGTCCGGGGGCGCCGTCGTCGCCGTGGCGACCGCGACGAGCCGCCGGATGGCGTCCGTCAGCGCCGCGGACTCCTCTTCGCGGCCCGCCAGCGCGGGATGCGGGGGTTCGGACGTGTTCGTCACATGCACCTCTACGGTCGTCGCTCATGCCGCCGGGCGGGCGGCCGGGCCGTGCCCGGTCCCGGGCGGGCCCTCCCGGCGGAGGCGCCGGGACGTTCTCAGGCGAGGCGGGCTCAGGGCGAGGCGGGCTCCGCCTCCGCGTCCGGCCGCTCGAACATGCCCCGGCCGCGGAACAGCCTGACGACCAGGTCGCCCTGGCCGCGCAGCATGGTGACGTACTCCCGTTCCGCGGCCTGCGCGTCGGCCTTCTTCATCGCGCGGACGATCGCGGCGGTGCCGCGCTTCTCCGCGGCCGGCACCCCGGGCACCAGCTCGAAGACGTTGCCGGGCACGATGCCGGTCATCTGCTTCAGCATGTTGCGCAGCCGCGGCGACTGCGCCGCCTCCACGACCGATCCGTGGAAGCGCGCCGTCAGCTCCTGCAGCGCCTCGGCGTCGCCCGCCGCGGCGATCTCCTTCTGCAGCGGCGCCAGCCGCTCGCCCAGCTCGGCGCCCTGCCGCTCCACCGCCCGCCGGGCCCCGAAGCCGTAGAACAGCCCGTACAGCTCGTAGTGGTCGCGGACGGACGGCTCGTCGAGCGCGTTCACGAACGCGCCGCGGTGGGCGATGATCGTGATCCAGCCCTCCCGCTCCAGCGCGATCAGCGCCTCGCGGACGGGGATCCGTGACACTCCCAGCGCGCGGGCCACCGCGTCCTGCGGGACCCGCTGCCCCTGCCGCAGCACGCCGTCGAAGATCAGCCGGCGCAGGTAGAGCCGGACCTGCTCGCCGCTGGTCAGCCGGGACAGGTTCTGCCCCGGCAGCGCGTCGGCCCCGTCCGTCATGCCGGCGGCCCGCAGCTCGGGTTCCTGGCTCCGCGGGATCGCTCTCACCCCTAGGTCCGGTGGGCGGTCCGACACCGCCCGGCACGCAACGCAAAGCTAGCAGCGCGCACTCCCCGCGTCCGGCGGCCCGCGGGCCCGGCGCGTCCGCCGGGGCGGTGCGCCCCCGGGTCCGGCGCGCAAAGAATATATTGTAGCCGTTATCAGATCGCATGCCCTTGCCCGGCGGCCGGCGGGTCCTCCAGGAGCCGCTTGATGACCTTTCCGGTCTCGTTGTAGGGCAGCGCGTCGCGGAACTCCACGTGGGCGGGCACCTTGAAGGGCGCCAGGGCCGCGGCCACCCAGTCGCGCACCTCCCGCTCGGTGAGCGACGCGCCGTCGCGCGGCACCACGACCGCCTTGACCTCCTGGCCGAGGACGGTGTGCGGGACGCCGATCACGCAGGCGTCGGCGATGCCCGGATGCTCGACGAGCCGGTACTCGATCTCGATCGGGTAGACGTTCTCGCCGCCCCGGATGATGAGGTCGCGCATCCGGCTCTCCAGGTAGAGGACGCCGTCCTCGATCCGGCCGAAGTCGCTCGACCGGTACCAGCGGTCCGGCGTGAGCGCCTCCGCCGTCGCCTTCTCGTCGCCCCAGTAGCCGAGGAACACCCCGGCGCCGCTGATGTGGACGCGCCCGACCTCGCCCTCGGGCAGCGGGTTCCCGTCCTCGTCGCGGACCTGCACCCAGATGGTGGGGGCGGCGGCGCCGACCGAGGCGGGATGCCCGTCCATCTCCCGGCCGTTGAGGAACGTGCCGGTCCCGGTCGTCTCGGTCATCCCGTAGCCGTTGGTGATGGCGACGCCCGGCAGCTTCTCCTCGAACAGCCGCAGCAGCTCGGGCGCGAACGTGGCGCCGCCGCTGCCGATCGTGACGACCCGCGAGGTGTCGTACTCGGCGAACCGCGGATGGGTGAGCATCTGCCAGAAGTGGGTCGGGACGCCGGTCCACTGCGTCAGCCCGTGGTCGTGGGTCAGCTTCAGCGCGGCCTCCGCGTCCCACCGGCCCGGCGGCGGCAGGACCAGCTTGAGCGCGAACAGCGGCGCGTTCGCGAGCGCGAGGCAGGCGCCGGAGACGTGGAACAGCGGGTTCGCGAACACCGACGCGCGCTGCACACTCTCCGGCACCTGCCGCCGCCCGGGCGGGCCGGTGAGCGCGGCGACGGCGCCGCCGAGCCCGCCGAACAGCCCGAAGTGGACGAAGTTGCGGTGCGACATGGTGGCGCCCTTCGGGCGTCCGGTCGTCCCGCTGGTGAACATGATGGCCGCGGGGTCGTCCTCGTGGATACCGGCGTCGGGCAGTGCGGCCGGCGGATCCTCCAGGGCGAGGGCGGCGGCGTGCAGCTCGTCCAGCGAGACGACCGGGACGCCCTCGGCGGCGGCGCGCGTCTCCGCCAGGCGCACGAGCGGCTTTCCCGAGCCGAACAGCGCGGACGGGCCGGTCAGGCCGATGCCGTGGTCGAGCTCGCCCGGCGTCCACCAGCCGTTCAGCCCGACCATGATCGCGCCGAGCGACAGCGTCCCCCACCACAGCAGGATGTGCTCCAGCCCGTTCGGCGCCGCCACGGCCACCCGGTCGCCCTTCCCGATCCCGTACCCGGTCGCCAGCACATGCGCGTACGCGGCGGCGAGCCGGTGCGCCTCGGCGAAGGTCACGGCGCGGTCCGGCGCGTCCGCGAACGCCAGGTAGGTCTGGTCGGGGGTGCCCGACGCGGCGCCCGCGAGCATGGCCGGGACGTGCGGGGCCCGCTGCGCGAACACCTCGGCCGGGGCGCCGAGCACGTCCTCGACGCGGCGCTCGAACATCGCGCCGGGCCCGCACAGCAGCTCGCGCAGACCGCCGTCGAGCAGCTCGTCGCCGTGCCACGCCAGGGTCAGGGGGGTGGGCATGGATCACTCCCGTCGGGCCGCCGGGTCGGCTCACCCCTTGTATATAACATCAAGTCTACGAAAAGATGAGACGGCAGTCTCATTCGATCCGTCGGGCGCGAACCGCACACGCCGGGCCGGGCCGCCGGCCTCCCGCCACCGCTGGAGGAGCACGATGCACGAGTCGATCAACCTGGTCAGCGGCGAGTTCTGGGGCCGCGACCCGCACCCGGAACTGCGCTGGATCCGCGCGAACGAGCCGGTGTACCGGGACGAGAACGGCGGCGTCTGGGGCATCTCCAAGCACGCCGACGTCAAGGCGGTGTCCCGCAACCCCGAGGCGTTCTCCAGCGCGCACGGCATCCGGCCCGACAACGCCGCGATGCCGATGATGATCGACATGGACGACCCCGAGCACAAGATGCGCCGCAAGCTGGTCAGCGCCGGCTTCACCCCGCGCCGCGTCGCCGCCCAGGAGGACTACCTGCGGCGGATCTGCGACGAGATCCTCGACGGCGTCTGCGAGCAGGGCGAGTGCGACTTCGTGCACGACATCGCCGCCCAGCTGCCGCTGATCGTCATCGGCGACGCGCTCGGCTTCGCCCCGCAGGACCGGCAGACGCTGCTCGCCTGGTCCGACGACATGCTCCGCGCCCTGACCGGCGGCGACGACCTGGAGCTGATGGTCAAGGCCGGCGAGGCGTTCAACGGGTTCAACGAGTACGCCACCCGGGCCGTCGAGCGGTGCCGCGCCGAACCGGGCGACGACCTGCTCAGCATCCTGGTGCACGCCGAGATCGACGGCGACCACCTCGACCACGACTCGCTGCTGCAGGAGTCGCTGCTGATCCTCATCGGCGGCGACGAGACCACGCGGCACGTCATCTCCGGCGGCATGTACCAGCTGTGCCTGCATCCGGACCAGCGGCAGAAGCTCATCGACGACCCCGGCAAGATCCCGACGGCGGTCGAGGAGATGCTGCGCTGGGTCTCCCCCATCAAGAACATGAACCGCACCGCGACCCGCGACGTCGAGCTCGGCGGCCGGACGATCCGCGAGGGCGACAAGGTGCTGCTGCTGTACCCGTCGGCGAACCGGGACGAGGACGTGTTCGACGACCCGTTCCGCTTCGACGTGGAGCGCACCCCCAACGACCACATCGCGTTCGGCAACGGCCCGCACTTCTGCCTCGGCAACAGCCTCGCCCGGCTGGAGCTGAAGGTGATGTTCGAGCGGCTCATGGCCCGGCTGCCCGACATCGAGCCGATCGAGGACACCGAACCGGCCCACCGGTCCGCCAACTTCGTCTCCGGCTACGAGTCGTTCAAGGTCAGGTTCACGCCGTCCGCGCCGCTGGGGGCCTGACGTGCCGGCCACCGGCGACCTGCCGGAACTGGGCTTTTACGGGCTGGCGGGGCACTCGTCCTCGCCCCGCGACCTGCTCGGCCAGGTGCGCGACGGCGAGCGGCTCGGCCTCGGCTCGGTGTTCCTGTCCGAGCGCTTCGCCACCAAGGACGCCGCGACCCTGTCGGGCGCGGCGGGCGCGGTGAGCGAGCGGCTCGGCATCGCCACCGCCGCCACCAACCACAACACCCGGCACCCGCTCGTCACCGCGACTTTCGCGGCGACGATGCACCGGCTCACCGGCGGGCGCTTCGCGCTCGGCCTCGGCCGCGGCTTCGACCTGCTGTTCGACGTGATGGGCCTGCCGCGGGTCACGTCCGCGCAGCTGGAGGACTTCATCGGCATCATGCGCCGGCTGTGGCGCGGCGAGGCCGTCGTCGACCACCACGGGCCGGCCGGCGACTTCCCGTACCTGAACCAGGACGCCTCGTTCGACGAGGACATCCCGATCCTGCTCACCGCGATGGGCGAGAAGACCCTGGAGTTCGCGGGCGGCGTCGCGGACGGCGTCGTCCTGCACACCTTCTTCACCGACGAGACGCTGAGCCGGTCGGTGCAGGCGGTGCGGCGGGGCGCCGAGAAGGCCGGACGCGACCCGGCGGGCGTCCGCGTCTGGTCGGTGCTCGCCACGGTCGGCGACCATCTCGACGAGGAGCAGCGGCTGCGCAAGCTCGTCGGCCGGTTCGCCACCTACCTGCAGGGCTACGGCGACCTGCTCGTCCGCGTGAACGGCTGGGACCCGGCGCCGCTCGCGCGGTTCCGCACGGACGACCTCGTCAGCGGCTTCCCCGGCGCGTTCGACGCGATCGGCACCGCCGAGCAGCTCGAGCACGTCGCGACGCTCATCCCGGACGAATGGCTCGCCGCGTCGGCGACCGGCTCGGCCGCCGTGTGCGCGCGGCGCGTCCTCGACCAGTTCGACGCGGGCGCCGATGGGGTGATCCTGCATGGCGTCACGCCGGACGAGGTCGAGCCGGTCGTGGCGGCCTACCGGGACGTCAGGCCCGAGGGCTTCGCGAGCGGCGCGCGGCGCAACCCCGGACGGAGCTGACCCGGTGACCGTCATCGACGGCCCGTCCGGGCTCACCCCGGCCGCTCTCAGCGAGATCTTCGAGGCGCCCGTGACCGGCGTCGCCTGGGAGAAGGTCGGCTCCGGGCAGATCGGCGCGTGCTACCGCCTCCGGCTGGAGGGGGCCGAAGGCGTGCCGCGCCGCCTCGTCGCGAAGCTGGCGGCCGAGGACGAGGCGTCCCGCGCGTTCCTCGCGCCCGCGTACCGCGCCGAGGTGTCCTTCTACCGGGACATCGCCCCGACCGTCGCGGTGCGGACGCCGCGCTGCCACTACAGCGCCCAGTCCGAGGACGGCACGGCGTTCGTCCTGCTGCTCGACGACCTGCACCCGGCGACGCAGGGCGACCAGATCGCCGGATGCACGCCGGAGCAGGCCGCCGACGCCGTCACGAACCTCGCGGGCCTGCACGGCCCGCGCTGGTGCGACCCGACGCTGGCCGACCTGCCCTGGCTGAGCACGGTCGGCGACGACGACGCGGCCACGCTCGGCGAGGTGTACGCGCCCGCCGTCGAGACGTTCGTGGACCGCTTCGCCGGGGAACTCGACGACCGGGACGTCCGCACGCTCCGCGACACCGCCGGCGCCATCGCCGCGTGGATGACGGCGCGTCCCGGGTGCTTCGGCCTCGTCCACGGCGACTACCGGCTCGACAACCTCCTCTTCCCGCCCGCCCCGGAACGCGGCGCGACGGCGGTGGACTGGCAGACGCTCAGCCTCGGCCACCCCGTCCGCGACCTCGCGTTCTTCCTCGGCACCAGCCTGGACCCCGCCGAACGGGCCGCGCGCGAACGGTCGCTCGTCGCCACCTACCACGCGGCCCTGACCGGGTACGGGGTGGACGGCTACGGCCTGGACGAGTGCTTCGAGGACTACCGGTTCGCCGCCCTCCAGGGCCCGCTGATCACCGTCCTGGGCTGCGCGTACGGGACGCGCACCGAACGCGGCGACCGCATGTTCCTGACGATGACGACCCGTTCCTGCGCCGCCATCCGCGACCTGGGCTCGCTCGGCCTGATCTGACGGCGGCGCTCATCCCGTTTCGACGCTGAGGGTCCGGGCGACGGACCGGCGGGCCGCGAGGCGCGCGGGCACGGCGGTGAGCGCCGCCGTCGCCAGAGGAGCGGCGAGCGCCGGGATGAACAGCGACCACATGGAGGGAACGACGACGTTCGGAGGGGAGAACAGCTCCACCAGGACCACTCCGAAGGGGACGCCGAGGGCGGCGCCGGGCAGCGTCGGGAGGAGTTGCGCGGCGGACAGCCCGGCCGTGACCTGCCCGGGAGTAGCGCCGAGCGTCCGCGCGATCGCCATGACGGGCCGGGCCTCCAGCGCGGTCGTCCAGGTGATCGTGACGATGTTCACCGCGGCGAGCGCGGCCAGCGCGACGGTGACGGCGAGCAGCACGTCGTGCCCCTGCTCGCTCTGCACGTTGCCCAGGCGGGAGGAGCCCAGGCCGTAGTCGAAGTCGGTCTGCACGCGGGCCATCAGCAGGGCCGTAGCGCCGATGACCATGACCGCGATGCTCCACGCGTGCAGGACGGCGCGGCCGGGCCGGCGGGCGATCAGGCGGAGCGCGAGCAGCAGCGGGGTCGGCAGCAGCGCCGACAGGCCGTTCAGCCGGGGCCGGTGCCCGGGCCGGCGGGCGGTGTCGGCCAGCGCGGACACGGTCTCGGTGCGCAGCGCGCGCCGCGTCGGGCCGAGGGTGGTGAGGACCGCCACGGCCAGCGCGAGGAGCGTCGTGGCGGCGACGGTGTCGCCGGTCGGGCCCGCGGCGGTGGACAGCAGGCTCGCGGTCGGGTTGGCGAGGCCGGGCGCGGCCAGCCGCGCGATCGCCAGCCCCAGCGCGTCGCCGAGCAGCGCCAGCGCCAGGTACTCGCCGAGCAGGACGGCGGCGATGGTCCCCGGCGTGGCGCCGACGGCCTTGAGCAGCCCGACCCGCCGGGTCTGCCTGGTGGCGCGTCCCGCCGCCAGCGTGGCCACGCCGCCGACGGCCAGCAGGGCGAGCAGCCAGCTGCCGATGACCAGGACCGGCTGGCTCTCGCGGAGGATGTGCGCGTCCTGCGTGGCCATGAACCCCCAGGTGAAGAAGTTCGCCGGCTGTTCGTCGCCGAAGGCGCGGCGGGAGTCCACGAACTCCTCGGCGGCGGACGGGTCCCGCAGTTTCAGGTAGAGCAGGGAGGTCGCCGGGAGATCGGCGGCCGCAAGCGCCCCGGTGTCGGCCTCACTCACCCACACCAGGCCGCTGTAGTCGTCCGGACCGCCGCCCGGGCCGATCATCTGCGCCCACGGGTAGATGGTGTGCGCGGTGGTCACGGCGATCCCGGCGACGGGACGTGAGCGGCCCGCGAAGGTGACGCGGTCGCCGACCCGGATGCCCATGGCGGACGCGAAGCCGCGTTCGACCACCACGCCGCCGGGCCGCACCCAGGTGCCCGACGTGACCAGCGGACGATCGACCGGGCCCGGCGTCGCCCCGGCGCCCTGCGCAACCGCGCGCGACGTGCGGCCGTGCGCGGTCAGCGTCGTGTAGTACTGGCGGTACGGCCCGCTATGGGCGGTGACTTCGGACGCCTGTGCCAGCGGTGTCAGCGCCGCGGTCGCGGCCCGGTCGGCGCCGGGGGAAAGCGCCACCACGTCCGGTCCGGCCGTGGCCGCGCGGGTCTGGCGGTAGAGCGTGTCGGTCGCCCCGTTCAGCGAGATGCCCAGGGCCAGCGCGGCGGTGGCGGCGGTGATCGAGGCGAGCATCATCGCGGCCTGGGCGGGATGGCGGCGCACGTCGGCCACGACGAGGCGGAGCACCAGCAGGATGCGGCCCACGCGGCTCAGTCCTCCAGCCCGAGCAAGTCGCCGAGCCCTCCGGTGGCGTGGCCGGCCAGCCGGGTGTCGTCGACGAACGTCCCGTCGCGCATCGAGACGACCCGGTCCGCGGTGGCCGCGACGCGCTCGTCATGCGTGACGATGACGAGGGTCTGCCCGGCGGCGCGCAGCTCCTCGAAGAGCCGCAGCACGTCGAGCGTCGCCACGGTGTCCAGGTTCCCGGTCGGCTCGTCGGCCAGCAGCACCAGCGGTTCGTTGGCCATCGCGCGGGCGATCGCCACCCGCTGCCGCTGCCCGCCCGACAGCTCCCACGGCAGGTGCCGGGCGCGGTCGGCGAGCCCGACCCGCTCCAGCAGCTGGGCCGCGCGCCGCTTGGCCGCGCGCGGCGAACGCCCGGCCAGCAGCACCGGCAGCTCCACGTTCTCCCTCGCCGACAGCTCCTCCACGAGGTGGAACGCCTGGAAGACGAAACCGACGGACCGCCGCCGGAGCCGGGCCAGCGCCCGCTCGCTCAGGGCGTCGATGCGCCTGCCGGCCAGCCACACCTCCCCGCGGCTGGGCCGCTCCAGCCCGCCGAGCAGATGCAGCAGCGTGGACTTCCCGCAGCCGCTCGGCCCGGTCACCGCCAGCATCTGCCCCGCCGGGACGTCCAGGTCGACCTCGTCGACCGCCCGGACCAGCCCCTGCCCCTGGCCGTGCTCCTTGCACAGCCCGCGGGCCTGCAGCACCGCGCCGAACTCGTTCATGCGCCCTCGGATTCGTCGTCGGCGATCTTCGACCAGACCCGCTCGCAGGCCTCCAGCCAGCGCAGGTCGGCCTGCAGCCGCAGCGCGACGCCCTCCAGCAGCAGGCCGGCGGTGGAGCCGTCCGGCTCGGCCAGCAGGGCGCGCTGCGCCTCGCCGAGCCGCCGCAGCAGTTCGCGGCGCTGCGCGTCCACCAGCTCGACCGGATCGGCGAGCCGGCCCGCGGCCGCGGCGGCGAGCTTGAGGTGGAACTCCGCCAGGTTCGGCTTCGGCCAGCTCACCTCGCCCAGCCAGGCGGCGACCCGCTGCTGCCCGGCCGGCGTCAGCGCGTACACCTTGCGGTCCGGCCGGTCGGGCAGGCCGTCGGCGCGTTCGGACGCGACCAGGCCCTGCTTCTCCAGCCGGGCGAGGGTCACGTAGACCTGTCCGGCGTTCATCGACTCCCCGAGCGGCCCGAGGGCCTTCCGGAGCCGCTCGCGCAGGAGGTAACCGTGCGACGGTTCCTTCGCGAGCATCGCCAGCACCGCGTCCTGCATCCATCACCCCTAACGGTTGGCCAAATGAATAGCGGTTAGCCATCAGAGGCGTCAAGCCGAAGCCGCCGGGTGGCAGGCCCGGCGGCCGGTGGAGGACGGGAAGCCCGGCTAGGCGGGGTCGCAGATGACGACGGGGATCTCGCGGTCCGTCCAGGACTGGTACTTGTCGAAGTCGGCGTACACGGAGACCAGCCGAGGCCAGAGCGCGGCGCGCTCCTCGGACGAGGCGGTGCGGGCGCGCATGCGGCGGACGTCCCGCTTCACCTGGATGGTCACCTGCGGGTCCGCGAGCAGGTTCAGGTACCAGAGAGGGTGCTTGGGCAGGCCGCCCTGGGACGCGACGAGGATGACGCGGTCGCCGTCCGGGATGTAGAGCAGCGGCTGCGTGCGGGGGCGGCCGGTCTTGCGTCCCTTGGTGGTGAGCAGGCAGATCGGCACGCCCTTGCGGAACGCGCTGCCGGCCCGCCACGTCCCGCCGACCCGGCCGCCGGTCGCGCGGTAGGCGGCGATGTTGAGCCGCGCCATGACCTTGAGGATCTTCGGCACGATCGGCGAGTCCATGCCCTTGGGCGCGGCGCTGGTCTTCGGCGACATCATTCCCTCATCTCGAAGTCGGGCATGCCCGGCAGGCGCCCGGCGGCGAGCGCCTCGGCCTGCTCGGCGAGGCCCGGCGCATACTCGGGATGGGTGAGGACGAGGAAGCGCTCCTCGCGGACGGCGCTCAGCACGTCCTCCACCACCTTCTCCACCGGTATGCCCCCCGCGACGGTCTGGGCGATCATCTCGCCCATGAACGCCGAGTCCTCGCCCGGCTCGGTCGCCAGGCCGGCGGGGCGGCCCCGCTCCGACTCGTGGATGCGCGTCTGGACGCCGCCGGGGCACAGGGCGGAGACGCGCAGCGGCGAGTTCTCCAGCGCGAGCTCCTGGGCGAGGCTCAGGGTCGCCGCGAACGCCGCCCACTTGGAGACCGTGTAGGGCGCGGCGCCCGGGCCCACGAACAGGCCGGCGACCGAGCAGGTGTTGACGATGTGCCCTTCGCCGCCCTGCTCGATCATGCGGGGCACGAAGGCGCGGACGCCGTGCAGGATGCCCCAGAGGTTGACGCGCAGCGTCCATTCGAAGTCGGCGGCGGGACGCGTCCAGGTGCGTCCGCCCATGTAGACGCCCGCGTTGTTGAAGAGCAGGTGCACCTCGCCGAGCGCGGCGAACGCGCGGTCCGCGAACGCCTGCACGGACTGCTCGTCGCCGACGTCGGTGACCTGCGTGACGGCCGCCGCGCCGGGGCCGAGGGCGCGTTCGGTCTCCGCGAGCGCGTCGCCGTCGAGGTCGGCGAGCGCCAGGCGCACGCCCTCGCGCGCCAGCCGGACGGAGAGCGCGCGCCCGATGCCGCTCCCGGCGCCGGTCACCGCCGCCGCCCTCCCGCGCAGTTCCCGCACGGCGCCCTCCGGGGGTCGGCCCGCCGGCCCTGTCGGCGGGATCGGAAGCACGCTAATCTCAAACTCGACTTGCATCAAGTATCAAGTATTCGGAGGGCCCATGACCGTGCCCGCCCCCTCCCCCGGCACCGCCGTCGTCGTCACCGGCGCGGCGTCCGGCATCGGCGCCGCCTGCGCCCGCGCCCTCGCCGACGCCGACCGCCCCGTCGCCCTCTGGGACCGCACCGACCCCACCACCGTCGCCGAGGCGATCGGCGCCGCCACCGGGACGGCCACGCTCGCCGTCACCATCGACGTGACCGACGCCGCCGCGTTCCCCGCCGCGATCGAGCGCAGCCGCACCGCGCTCGGCCCGATCGGCGGCCTCGTGCACGCGGCCGGGATCTCCGGCCCGGCCGCGGTCGGCGACCTCGACGAGGCCCGCTGGGACGCGGTCCAGCACGTCAACCTGCGGGCGCACGCGCTGCTGTCCCAGGCGCTGCTGGACGACCTGCGCGCGCAGGAGGGCTCGGCGATCGTCGGGATCGCCTCGATCGAGGCGTTCGTCGGGAGCCTGTTCATCCCGTCCTACTGCGCGTCCAAGGCGGGGCTGCTCGGCCTCACCCGCTCGATGGCGCACCTGCTCGCCGGGGACGGCGTCCGCGTCAACGCCGTCTGCCCCGGGTACATCGACACCCCGATGCTCAGCACGGACGTGCCGGCGGAGATGCGGCCGCTGTTCGAGGCCAAGGCCCCGGTCGGCCGGCTCGGCCGGCCCGAGGAGGTCGCCGCGGCGGTCCGGTTCCTCATGAGCGACGAGGCGTCCTTCATCACCGGCACGCACCTGACGGTCGACGGCGGCACCACCGCGATCGACCGCTGACGAACCGATCGCTGAAGAGGAGACGACATGGGACATCTCGACGGCACGGCGGCGCTGGTCACGGGCGGCGGCAGCGGCATCGGGCTCGCGTGCGCGGCCCGGCTCGCCGACCTCGGCGCGGCCGTCACCATCTGCGGGCGCACCGAGGACCGGCTGCGCGAGGCGGCCGGGAAGACCGGCAAGGGCATCGGGTACGTCGTCGCGGACGTCACCGACGACGCGCAGGTGGAGAACGCCGTCGCGACGGCGGCGGAGCGCGGGCCGCTGCGCACGGCCGTGGCCTGCGCCGGCGGGTCCAGCTCCATCGGGCCGATCGGGGACCTCGACCTCGACGCCTGGCGCGCCACGATGGAGCTGAACGCCACCGGCACCATGCTGACGATCCGGCACGCGTCGCGGGCGATGGCGGGCGCGGGCGGCGGCTCGATCGTCGCGATCTCGTCCATCGCCTCGTCGAACACGCACCGCTGGTTCGGCGCGTACGGGGTGTCGAAGGCGGCCGTGGACCACCTCGTCCGGCTGGCGGCCGACGAGCTGGGCGGCGTGGGCGTCCGGGTGAACGGGGTCCGCCCCGGGCTGACCCGCACCGAGCTGGTGGCGGGCATCGCCGACACCGGTCCCGTGCTGGAGGACTACCTGGCCTGCATGCCGCTCGCCCGCGTCGGGGAGCCCGAGGACATCGCCGCCGCCGTCGGGTTCCTCGCGAGCCCCGACTCCTCGTGGATCACCGGGCAGATCATCAACGTGGACGGCGGCCACCACCTGCGCCGGGGCCCCGACTACTCCTCGGTCTTCGAGCCGCTGTTCGGCGAGGCGGCGCTGCGCGGCGTGCCCGCGCAGGAATGACCCCGGCGCGCCCGGCGGGTCAGCCGAGCCGGGCGGCGATGCGGCCGTCCGCGCCGGCCTCCCCCAGCAGGCGGGCGAACGCGGCGTCCTCGCGCTCGCGGGCGCGGCGCACCTCCTCGCGCCGCGGCGCGAGGATCAGCTCCTTGGTGGCCACCAGCGACGCCAGCGGCTTGGCCGCGATCTCGCGGGCGATGCCGCGCGCCTCGTCCAACAGCGCCTCCGCCGGGACGGCGCGCAGCGCGAGGCCGCAGCGCACGGCCTCCTCCGCGGTGACCCAGTTCCCGGTGAACAGCGCGAGCGCGGCGTGCTGGTGGCCCATGCGCGCGGGCAGCAGGTAGCTGCCCGCCGCCTCCGGCACGACGCCCATCGCCGCGAACGGCGCCATCAGCCGGGCGTGCTCGGCGATCAGGACCACGTCGCAGTGGCCCAGCATGGTGATCCCGAGGCCGACGCCGGCGCCGTTCACCGCCGCCATCAGCGGCTTCGGGAACCCGGCGAGCGCGTCGACGAGCGCGACGAACCCGCTGCCCATCTCCTGGTCCGAGCGGCCGGCGGCGTGGTCGCGGGCGATCTCGGCCATCTCCTTGATGTCGGTCCCGGCGGTGAACGCGCGGCCCTCCCCCGTCAGCAGCACGACCGAGACGCCGCCGTCGGACGCGGCGTCGCGCAGCGCCCGCGCGGCGGCGTGGTACAGCTCCTCGTCGAAGGCGTTGGCCGCCTCCGGGCGGGCGAAGACCAGCGTCCGCACCGCGCCGTCGTCCTCGATCCGCAGCGTCTCCGTCATCGCCCGGCCCTCCTCGAGATCTCTGCCTGGAGGTAATGGATACAATATTCGTCACTCGGAGGCCGGGGCGGGGCCCGCTGAGCGGGACGCGCCGCGCAGGTCGCGCAGCGCCACCGGCAGCGCCGCCGCCAGCAGCGCCGCGGTGAGGACGAACGCCCACGGGTAGCCGGTCCGCCCGGCGACGAGCCCGAAGCCGAGCGCGCCCGCGCCCATCCCGGCGTCGTAGGCGAGGTTCCACAGCGCGCTGACCGTGCCGTACGCGGACCGCGGCGCCCGCGCGTACATCAGGGCGAGCGTGGCGTTCTGCAGCAGCCCGAACCCGACGCCGAACACCGTCACCCCGGCGATCACGGCGAGGTCGTGGCGGGTGAGCGCGGTGAGCAGGACGCCGGCGGCCGACAGGACCACGCCGGGCGGCACCAGCCCGGCCTGCCCGCGCCGGTCGCCGATCCGGCCCGCCACGACGCGGGCGACCGTCGAGGCGAGCGGCTGCAGGAACAGCGCCGCCGCGACGACCCCGGCGGACGCGGACGCCACGGCGAGCGGCAGGAACGTCACGATGATCCCGGCGACCAGCGCGGACGCCCCGAAGACGAGCGCGGGACGCGACAGCGCCGGCGTCCGCAGCCCGGCGAGGAGCCCGGTGGCCCGCCCGGTCCGGCGCTCGCCGTCCGGCAGCCCGGGCACGGACGCGACCGCGACGAGGGCGGCGGCGCCCGCGATGACCGCGACCGGCGTGTACCCGAAGTGCCGGACGGACCAGACGCCGAGGGGCAGCGCGCCGAGCGCGGGGGCGCCCGCGACGATGCCGACGAGCGCCAGCCCCTCGCCGCGCCGCTCGTCCGGGATCAGCGCGGCGGTCAGCGCGCCCCCGGCGACCACCGTGAGCGCGAACCCGAGCCCGCGCAGCAGGCAGACCAGGACGATCCACGCCATGCCCGACGACAGCGTCAGCACGAGGGCGGGCGCGCCGAGCAGCACCAGCCCGGCGCCCAGCGCGACCCGGTAGCCGTACCGGCCGACCAACCACGGGGTGCCGAACTCGCCGCACACGGTGGCGAGCATCAGCGCGCCGGTCGCCAGGCCCGCCGCGCCGCCGCCACCGCCCGTGCCCTGTGCGTAGAGCGGCACCACCGACAGCAGGAGGTAGAAGCTGACCGCCGCGCCGAGCATGGACACGAACCTCAGCAGCAGCGGGCGGGTCAGGAGCGGCGGCTTCGCCGCGGGGGCGGGGGCTTCGAGGCACTGCGTCGTCGTCATGCCGATCACGCTACGGACCGGGCGGACCGCCGATAAGCTCCACTTCCATGCCGCTGGAGTGGTCCGGTTCGTCCCCCGAACTACTGGTGCCGCTGGACCGGTCGTCCGGCGAACCGCTGCGCGCCCAGCTGGAATGCCAGGTCAGGGACGCGATCCGGGGCGGACGGCTGCGGGTCGGCGAGCGGCTGCCGTCCTCGCGGGAGCTGGCCCGGACGCTGGGGATCTCGCGCGGCCTGGTCCAGGAGTGCTACGCCCAGCTCCAGGCGGAGGGGTACCTCGTCACGCGGAGCGGCTCGGCCACCCGCGTCGCGGCCGGCGCGGCGCCCGCGGCGCCGGCGGAGCCGCCGCGGCCCGCTCCCCCGCCCGCCCGGCTGATCGCCGACTTCCGTCCCGGGGTGCCGGACCTCGGCTCCTTCCCGATGGCGGACTGGCTGTGGGCGGTCCGCGAGGCGGGACGGGCGATCCCGACCGCCGCGCTCGACTACGGCGACCCGGCGGGCGCCATGCCCCTGCGCGAGGTGCTGGCCGGGTACCTGCGGCGCGTCCGGGCCGCGGCCGCGGAGCCGGACCGGATCGTCGTCTGCTCCGGCCACGCCCAGGCGCTGGTGCTGGCGCTCGGCGCGCTGGCCCGCGCCGGGGTCCGGACGGTCGCCTACGAGGACCCCGGCGGCCCCCGCTCCACCAGCGCCGCCGCGGCCTGGGCCGGGCTGGACGCGGTGCCGGTGCCGGTCGACGAGCACGGCGTCGACGTGCGGGCGCTCGCCGCCACCGGCGCCCGCGCCGTCGTCGTCACCCCGGCGCACCAGTGGCCGACCGGCGTGGTCATGGCGCCGCGCCGGCGCCTGGAGCTGATCGCGTGGGCGGCCGACCGGGACGCCGTGATCATCGAGGACGACTACGACGCCGAGTTCCGCTACGACCGCGAGCCGGTCGGCGCGCTGCAGGGCCTCGCCGCCGACCGGGTCGTGTCGATCGGCACGGTCAGCAAGTCGCTGGCGCCCGCGCTGCGCCTCGGCTGGCTGCTCGCCCCGCCCTCGCTCGCGGCGGCGATCGTGGAGTACAAGCTGCTGAGCGACCGCGGCTCCCCGGCGCTCGACCAGCTCGCGCTCGCCCGGCTCGTCGAGTCGGGCCGCTACGACCGGCACCTGCGCCGGATGCGCGCGGTGTACGCGGCGCGCCGGGCGGCGCTGCTCGCGGCGCTCGCCGAGCACGCGCCCGGCGTCCGGGTCACGGGCCTGGACGCCGGGTTCCACGCCGTCGCGCACCTCGGCGTCCCCGGAGGGGAGGCGGCGGTGGTGGACGCGGCCCGCGCGCGCGGGGTCGGCCTGCACGGGATGAGCATGTGCCGCGCGGACGGCTCGGACGCCCCGCTCCAGCTCGTGCTCGGGTTCGGCAACACCGGCGAGCGGGCCGTGCGGGCGGGCATCGCCGCCGTCGGCGACCTGCTCGCCCCGCGCTGAGCCGTCCCGCCCGCCGCGTCCGAGCCGGCCGCCGCGTCGGGGCATCCGGGGCGTCCGCCGCGTCCGTCTCCGGGTCGTTTCGGCCGTCCTGTGACAGACTTCTGTCCGTGACCTCTGCAGCGCGCCGCCCGTCGGGCGAGCTGGAATCGGCGGTGCTCGAGACGATCTGGGCCGCCGCGCGGCCGCTGACCGCGCGGGACGTCCGCGCCGCCCTCGGCGACGGCCTGGCCCGCACGACGGTCGCCACGATCCTCGGCCGCCTGCACGCCAAGGGGCTGCTGCGCCGGGTCCGCGCCGGCCGCACCTACGCCTACAGCGCCGTCGTCGAGGACCCCGCGGCCCTCACCGCGCACCGCATGCACACCGAGCTCGACCGCAGCGGCGACGAGCGCCCCGGCGTGCTGGCCCGGTTCGTCTCCGACCTGAACGAGAGCGACGAGCGGCTCCTGCGCGACCTGCTGGAGCGCCCCCGGCCGCCGGAGGCGCGCTAGCGGGTCTGCGCGTGCTCGATCACCTGGTGCAGGTCGAGCGCGCCGTCGTTGGCGGCCCACACCGACAGGACGACCAGCGCGGCCGTCGCCACGACGAGCCACCGGCGGTGCGGCGGCGGGGGCGCGAGCAGCGCGGCGACGCGGCGCGGCAGCGGCCCGGGACGGCG
>NZ_WBMR01000009.1 GCF_008923365.1 Actinomadura montaniterrae | reverse complement strand
CAGCGCCGGGCCGTCGCCGAGCCGCCGCGGGCGCAGCCCCGGCGGGACGAGCACGCGCGGCTGCGGGAGCTGCGTCCCGACCAGCCGCTCGTCGCCGTGCCCCGTCCGGACCACGACGCCCTCGGCGTGGACGGCGCGCGGCCGGAACCGCATCTCGGTCAGGTAGCGGCGGCTCCACGGGACGAGCAGCAGGGCGCGCACGGCGGTGTCGCGCAGGCGCCCCCGCATCGGGTCCACGGTCATCACCACCCGCCCGAGCCGCTCGGAGAACGCGACGGTCGCCTCGGCGTGCGGGCGCCGCTCGGGCTCGTAGGTGTCGAGCAGCCGTTCATGCGCGCGGCCGTGCCACACCTCGGCCAGCTTCCAGGCCAGGTTGGCGGTGTCGCGGACGCCGGAGTTGAGGCCCTGCCCGGCGAACGGCGGCATCATGTGCGCGGCGTCGCCGAGCAGGAAGCGGCGGCCGTCGCGCCACCGGTCGGCGACCACGGCGTTGAAGGTGTAGTTCGTCGCGCGCTCGACCTGCTCGGGGGTGATCGTCCGGTAGGGGGAGACGAGCCGCTCGATGGTCGCGAAGTCCGGCCGGGTGCCGCCCTCGCCCTCCCCGGGCCGGAGCCGGAACTCGTACCGGCAGCGGCCGTCCCGCCCCGGCACGATCACCGTCGGCCGGTCCGGGCGGCCGAGGTGCATGCCGTACCGCTCGTCGTGGGGATCGCCGGTGGTGTCGGCGACCAGCCAGACGTCCCGGTGGCTGGTCCCGGTCATCCCGATGCCCGCCAGCTCCCGGACCGTGCTGCGGCCGCCGTCGCAGCCGAGCACCCAGCTCGCCGCCATCTCGGTGCGGGTGCCGCAGGCCTCCTCCAGGGCGGCGGTCGCGCCGCCGGGACCGTCCTCGATCCCGATCAGCCGGGTGCCGAACCGGACGTCGACGCCGTCGCGGTCCTTGAGGTTCTGCAGCAGCACGCGCTCCAGTTCCGGCTGCGCGAACTGGTTTTTGAACGGATGGCCCAGGCGGTACGGTTCGGGCCCGCGCGCCTGGAACAGCGGACGGCCCTTCCGGTCGTGGTACCGGGTGCCCGTTCCGGGCACGACGATCTCCAGCACGGCCTCGTCCAGCCCGGCGGCCTGGAGCGTGCGCAGCGACTCGTCGTCCAGGCTGATCGCCTTGGCCTCGTCGCTGGTGGACGCGTTCCGCTCGGCCAGGACGACCGGCACGCCGCGCGCCGCCAGCAGGTTCGCGGTGGTCAGCCCGACCGGGCCCGCGCCGACGATGAGCACGGGCGGTCGCGTGGACGCGGTCACGGGCGGCCGTCTTTGCGCGCGAGGTAGGCGAATCCCGCGTCGAGCTGGCTCTCCGCCCAGCACTCGCCGCGCTTCGCCGCCGCCTCCGCGTCGTCCGACCACACCTTGACCGGGCCCGCGGCCATCACCGTCAGCTGCGTCCGGCAGGCCCCGTCGAGCAGGACGGCGTGCATCACGGCCGCCTGGACGCTCGTCCCGGCGGCGACCAGGCCGTGCTTGGGCATCAGCGCGGCGGGCGCGTCGCCCAGCGCACCGGCCAGGGCGCGCCCGAGGTCCGGAGTGCTGACGAGCCCGCCGGTCAGGGTGAAGCGCGGCACGTCCGCGCCGCCGAACAGCGCCCCCTCATGGGAGACCGGCAGCAGCGGCGTGTCCAGCGCGGCGAACGCGACGGCCCCCCGCGCGTGCGAGTGGACCGTGCAGTGCAGCTCCGGCCGGAGCCGGAGGATCTCCAGGTGGATGTGGCATTCCTTGTGCGGCGCGCCGTCGCCCTCGACGACCTCGGCGTCCCACGACACGAGCTGGATCCGGTCGCCGTCGATCTCCTCGAAGCCCCAGCCCGGCGCCTTGATCCAGATGCCGCGCCCGTCCGGGTCGCGGACCGCCGCGTGACCCCACACCATGTCCGACTGCCCCGCCGCCGCCAGGGCCCGGTTCGCGGTGACCGCCAGCTCCCGCGCCGCCGTCATCGCAGCGCCTCGATCTCGGCCGCGGGCAGCCGCTCGGCCGTCCTCGTCGCCTCCGTGACCTGCGGGACCGCGCGCGCCGACGCGACCGTCAGGTGGACGCTCGGCTCGCGGTGGATCGAGGTGAACGCGATCCCCACCGGCACCTTGACGAAGTCGCCCGGCTCGAGCGCGACCGTGCCGCGCTGCGTGACGAGGGTCCGGTGCCCGCTGATCTGGTACTGGATCTCCTCGGCGTTGCGGATCCGGCGGTACACGCGGCCGTCGGACGCCGCCGCGACCGTCCGCCCGATCAGGACGTGGGACGACCGGTAGAGCCAGGTCGTCCCCGGCGCGTCGTCCGGGCGCAGCACCTGGACCCGCTCGGTCTCGCCCTTGGCCTGCTCCAGCAGGGCCCGCTCGTCGGCCGGGGCCAGCACGACGTCGTGGCCGGGACCGGCGAGGCACTCGGTGATCATCTCGTTGACCTCGCCCGGCTCCCAGCCGTCGAACGGCGGGATCACCACCTCCGACGTCCGCTGCGCCGGCACCGCCTCGACGACCGGAGCCGGGACGTAGAACAGGACGTGGATGTCCTCGCGCCCGTAGTTGTCGTGCGCCACGCCGACCGGGATGCGGGAGAAGTCGCCCGGCACCAGGTCGACGGTGCCGAACTCGGTCATCAGCGACCGCACGCCCGCGACCTGGAACGACATCTCGTCCACGTCGCAGTTGCGGTGGTAGAACGGCTGCCGGCCGTTCATCGTCTGCCACTCCAGGCGCATGAAGTCGCTCTCGTAGACGCCGCGCGGCGGCGCGAACGCCCGCTGGACGTACTCGGCGTCGAAGTGGACGACCTCGATCGGCGGGTGGTCGCGCCCCATGCGGGGCGCGCCGGGCCGCGCGTGCGGATCGCCCAGCAGCTGCTCCTCGCGCCGCTCGAACACGCGCGGCGGCGCGTCGAACGGGAACGTCTCGAAGCTCTCCCTGACGGTGCCCATGGCTTTCCCTTCTCAGGCCTCGGCGAGTCTCAGGCCTCGGCGAGGACGGTGTTGCGCAGCGTGCCGATGCCGCCGATCGTCACCTCGACGACGTCGCCGCCGGCGAGGAACACCTGCGGATCGCGGCGGTACCCGACGCCGCCGGGCGTCCCGGTGAGGATGACGTCCCCCGGCTCCAGCCGCGTGAACTGCGACGTCACCTCGACCAGGCGCGGCACGTCGAAGATCAGCCGCTCGGTGTTCGAGGACTGCATCTCCCGCCCGTTCAGCCGCAGCGAGATGTCGAGCTTGCCGGGGTCGAGCTCGTCGGCGGTGACCAGCACGGGGCCGAGGGGCGTGGAGGCGTCCCACGCCTTGCCCTGCATCCACTGATGCGTCTTGTACTGGAAGTCCCGCATGGTGACGTCGTTGGCGATCGTGTACCCGAGGACGTGCTCGAACGCCCGGTCGCGCGGGATGCGGCGGCCGCCCTTGCCGATCACCACGGCGAGCTCCGCCTCGTAGTCGACCTGGGACGACTCGGGCGGCAGCGTGATCGGCGCGCCGTGCCCGATCAGGCTGGACGCGAACTTGGGGAACAGCACCGGATAGTCCGGCAGGTCGCGGCCGGTCTCCTCGACGTGCGCGCGGTAGTTGAGGCCGACGCAGAAGACCTTCTCCGGCCGGACGACCGGGAGCAGCGTCAACCCGTCCAGCTCCACGCCCGTCTCCGCCGCGGGCGTGTTCTCCAGATCGCGCGTCGCGCGGTCGATCCGGTCGACGCCGGGCAGCCGGTGGACCCGCGTCCCGTCGAGCCGGCCGATCGCGCCGGCCCCGTCCTCGTCCTGGTAGGCGACGAACCGCATCCCACATCCTGTCCTGTTTATCAAAGCAGTGATCCTGCTTTTCGATACAAGCTAGAGCTAGAACGATCGAGGGTCAATGAGCTAGCGTGCTCAACATTCAGGAGAAGCATCCTGTAAAACAGGACAAGGAGCCGTCCATGGCCATCGCCGAACTAGGACACACCGGACTCTGGGTCGACGACCTCCCGCTGATGCGCGACTTCTACGAGCGCGTCCTCGGCCTGACCGTCACCGACCACGACGACGACATCGGCATCGTCTTCCTCAGCTCCCGGCCCGGCGTCGAGCACCACGAGTTCGTGCTCCAGACCGGCCGCACCGCCCCGCCCGGCGCCAAGCAGCAGCACCAGATCTCCTGGCGCGTCGAGACCCTCGACGACATCCGCGCGTTCCACCGCAGGTTCGCCGAGGAGGGCGTCGAGGTGCAGCAGGAGGTCACCCACGGCAACGCGTTCGGGATCTACTTCTTCGACCCCGAGGGCAACCGCAACGAGGTCTACCTGCGCGTCGACCGGGACGTCCCCCAGCCCTTCCGCAAGACCATCGACTTCGGCCTGCCCCCCGAGGAGATCTACGCCGAGGCCGAACGCCTCCTCGACGACGGCGGACCCGCCTACCGCCCCGTCCAGTAGACGTGCCGGCGGCGCGGCACCGCACAGTGCCGCGCCGGTCCGCCGTGCCTGTTCGCCGTGCCTGTTCGCCGTGCCTAGGAGTCGAGGATCGCCAGCCGCTCGCTGATCCGCGCGGCGGCCTCCTCCACCGCCCTGGTCACCTGCGGCACCCGCTCGTCCGGGACCCGGTACGACAGCGCGG
This sequence comes from Actinomadura montaniterrae, assembly GCF_008923365.1. GTDB lineage: Bacteria > Actinomycetota > Actinomycetes > Streptosporangiales > Streptosporangiaceae > Spirillospora > Spirillospora montaniterrae. Next base: position 94,993 of record NZ_WBMR01000009.1, on the reverse strand, counting down.
CCACGCTCACCGCGGCGACGACGGCACCGCCGGCATCGCGGATCGGGGCCGCCACGCCCAGCACGTCGGCGTCGAGCTCGCCGCGCGACACGGCCGTCCCCGCCTCCCGGATGCGTTCCAGCCGCCCCCGCAGCGCGGCCGCGTCCGTCAGCGTCGCGTCGGTGAACCGGGGCAGCCCGCTCCGCTCGACGACCTCGTCGATCTCCTTGTCCGGCGCCCACGCCAGCAGCACCAGCGCGGACGCGCCCGCGTTGACGGGCAGCACGTGCCCGCGCTCGTACGACAGCCGGACGGGGTGGTCGGCCTCCTCCCGTTCGAGGCAGACCACCGTCGCGCCCGTCCGGCGCGTCAGCAGCACGGCCTCGCCGACCCGCTCGGCGAGGTCCCGCATCACCGGCCGCGCGACCTCCGACAGCCCGATCCCCTTGCGCGCCAGCCGCGCCAGCTCGAACACCCGGGGCCCGAGCCGGTACCCCGCCGGCCGCTGCTCCTCGATGAACCCCGAGGACGCGAGGCTCTGCAGGTACCGGTACGCGGTCGACCGCGCGACGCCGAGGTGGTCGGCGACCTCCTGGCCGCCGACCACGAGCCGCGAGTCGTCGAACAGCAGCAAGATGTCCAGCGCGCGGTCGGCGGTGGAGTTCCGCTCCCGGTACCCGCTGACCTTTTCCGATCGCTGTCCTGCCATGCAGGAGAACATACATGAATGACAGGCGCCCACGGCCGGCAACGCTCGGGCCCGGGGCGCCCGCCTCCCGAGCGGACGAAGCCCGGGGTCAGGCCTCGTCCGGGTGGTGTGCTTCCGCGGGTTCGGCCGGGGCGGGGCAGCTGTGGTACGCCTCGATCAGCCATCGGCCGTCGTTCTTGGAGAGCGTCCACGTCGCCAGCTCCCACCGCTCGGCCGGGGGCTCGGTCTCGCCCGGCGGCACCGTGACGCTCCTGGTGACCGCGACCGCCACGTCCTCCCCGAGGAACCGGACGCTCTGCACCGTGTGGATGCGCTCCGAGCCCTTCAGCGAGTCGGCGAACGCCGCCCCCATCGCGGCCCGGACCTCGGCCCGGTCCCGCAGGTGGACGCCGGGCAGGATCACGGTCGCGCCTTCCGCGTACCACCGGGTGAAGGCGCTCGCGTCGCCGTCCGCCCACGCATTCGACGTCGCCTCGAACACGGCGGCCACGGCGCGCTCCTCGCCCTCGACGCTCGGCTCGCCGCCGGCCGTCACCGCGTGCGTACGAACAGTCTTCATGAACCACTCCAGATGCCGGGGCCGATTTCCTACCGATACCGACCCGGGCATCCGGCAGAACGAACCGGTGACGCGGCCGCGTTCTCCTAGGCATTCCGACGAGTGGCCGGCGCGGGGCGGTCAGTCGAGGGTGTCCAGGAAGGTGCCGACGGCGGCGGCGAAGCCGTCCGGCTCGGTGGTGTGGGCGAAGTGGTCGCCGTCGAGTTCGGCGAGGCGGGTGCCGGGGCGGCGGGCGACGATCTCCCGGCCCTCCTCGGGCGCGATGACCTGGCTGCTGCGGGCCAGGACGAACAGGGCCGGGCAGGACGTGGCGGTCCAGTCGGCCCAGTGGTCGCCATGGGTCGCCGCCTCGGAGGCGATGGTGTCCTGCGGGTGGAACGGCAGGCGCCAGCCGCCGTCGGCCGGGTGCCTGTCTCGATGAACAGGACTCTGTCCGTGGCCGCTGACCGTCCGCGCACGGCCCGCTGACCACCGGCCCCGCGCCGTCGTCAGGGCTGTCGGCCGAGCGTGCTGGGGCTGGTGCGGGGGAGCGGGCGATCGGTCAGGAAGGCGGTGACGGACGTGCGGTAGAGCTCCGGTTGTTCGGCTTCGATGACGTGCCCGGCGCCGGGGATCTGCAGGAGCGCGGCTCCGGGAATGGTGTCGCGGTATTCGCGGGCGATCTCGGGGCGCTTGTAGTCGCACTGGCCGCGTAGCACCAGCGCGGGGGCGTGGACGGTGCGCAGGGCGGGCCTGGGGTCGGGCACCTTGAGGGCGTCGTCGGAGATCAGCTGGTTGGAGTAGAAGCCCGCGCGCGAGGACGCCTCGTGGAGGGCGCGTTCGGGGTGGCAGGTCGCGGCCGATCCGACCGTGGAGAGCAGCTCGTCGAAGAGCGGGTCGATCTCCTTGTCGGGGACGAGCGCGTGCGCGGCGCGGGGGTCGACGTCCATGAGCACGGACCAGGCGATCAGGCGGGGGCTGGCCTCGAGGTCGTCCATGCGCTTGCGCTGCCGGGGCGTGAGGCGGTCCCAGATATCGCCCTCTCCGGACTTCTTCCATTCGGGTGCCCACAGGGCGCCGGGGGAGGTGAAGACGGCCTTGGCGACGTTGTCCGGGTGCTCGGCCATGTACGACGCGGCCAAGGTCGCTCCCCACGAGCTGCCGACGAGGATGAGCTTCGGCGCTCGGATCCGCGTGCGGATCGCCTCCAGGTCGGCGACCTGGCGGGCGACCGTGTAGCCGGTGGGGTCGGAGAGCCGCTCGGAGCGTCCGGAGCCGAGCTGGTCGTAGGTGTAGACGTCGAAGCCGCGCGCGGCGAGGTCGCGGTCGAGGTCGTCCGGCCCGGCGCCGGGGGTTCCGGGGCCGCCGTGCAGGCGCACCACCGGAGCGGCGCCGCGGTGCCCCCGGCCTGGCGTCAGCGTGTAGGCGATGCGCGAGCCGGTGGACAGCGTCCAGTAGCGGGTCGCCTGGGGAGGCAGCGGCACCGGACGGACCTCGAGCGGCCGGAAGACGGTGAGGGCGGAGGCGAGCGACACCGCGCCGACCAGCAGTCCGGTGACCAGCAGGGTCGCCGCCCGCCGGCGGCGGAAGGCCAGGCGTGCGCCGAGACCGGCCGGCACGGCGCACCCGAGCGCCGTGGCACCGAGCGCGGCGGCCATCGCCACCGGGATGGACGCGGCGGCGGAGACGGCGAGCAGGAACGCGACGATCGCGACCGGAGCGGCGAGCAGGACGGCGACGGCGGTGAGCGTCCAGCCGGCGATGCGGCGGCGCAAGGAGAACGCGGATGTTGTCGGCATGGCGGCGACAGTAGGAACGGCGCGGTGTCCGGGGCGTCCCCCGGACGGAACGCTGTTCGTACCCCGCCGGGGGTACGCACGCCCCTTCTCTCGGACGATTCCCCGGATACGTGGCATTCCCTACGCTCGTGCTCGTGGACTTCGATGCGGGACGGCCGGACCGGCCGGCCGACCGCCGGTGGCGCTGGATCGCCCTCGACGTGCTGGTCGCCTACGTGTCCGCGGTCATCCCCGTCGGGCCGTCCGACGTCACCGCGTCGCTCTGGCACGGTCCGGTGGTGATGCGCGTCGCCGCGGTCGTCTGGTTCGCGGCGATCGCGGGACGCCGGTTCGCGCCCGCCACCGCCCTGGCGGCCTCGGCGTGCGCCACGGTCGCGGTGGCGGCGGCGGGCGAGCCGCTCACCAACCTGTCGGCGGCGTCCGCGCTGAGCCTGACGATGGTCGCGCAGACCCGCCCGCGCCCCCGGGCCCTGCCGCTCGTCGCCGTCCCGGTGGCGGCGGCGCTGGTCGCGCTGGCGGGCGAGAGCGTCCAGGCACTGGTGCTGGGCGCGATCCTGCACGCCGGCGCCTGGCTGGCGGGCGACGCCGCCCGGTCGCGCTTCGAGGCGGCGCGGGCGCTGCGCGAGCACGAGGCCGAACGGGCCCGGGCCGACCGGCGGCAGGCGCTGTCGGACGAGCGGGCCCGGCTGGCCCGCGAGCTGCACGACGCCGTCGGGCACGCGGTCACCGTCATGGTCACCCACGCCGGCGCCGCCCGCCTCGTGCTCGGCGGCGGGCACGCCGAGATCCGCGCCTCCCTGGAGCAGATCGAGGACGTGGGCCGTTCCGCGATGCACGACCTCGACCGGATCCTCGGCCTGCTGGAGACCGATCCGGCCGCCCCCGACCTCGACGCCTCGGTGCGCCGCCTCGTCGCCACGCTGCCCGCGCACCTGCGGGCCGAGACCGCGGTCGCCGCCGACCTGGGCGAGGTCAGCGGCCCGGCGGCGCAGGCCGTCCACCGCGTCGTGCAGGAGTCGCTGACCAACGTCGTCCGGCACGCGTCCGCCACCTCGGTGCGCGTCCGGCTGCTGCGGGACCGGGAGGACATCGTGGTCGAGGTGACCGACGACGGGAGCGCACCGGCGCCGCCGCGTCCCGGACGCGGGCTGACCGGGATGCGCGACCGCGTCCAGCGGCTCGGCGGCACCTGCCGGGCGGGCCCGGGCGCGTCCGGCGGCTGGCGGGTGGACGCCCGGATCCCGGCGGGCGCCCCGTGATCCGCGTCCTGCTCGCCGACGACGAGCAGCTCATGCGCGGCGGCCTGCGGATGATGCTGGGCACCCAGCCGGACATGACCGTCGCCGGCGAGGCGTCCGACGGCGCCGAGGCCGTCCGGCTCGCCGCGAGCCTGCGGCCCGACGTCGTCCTGATGGACGTCCGCATGCCCATCAAGGACGGCGTCGCGGCGACCGCCGAGATCACCGCCTCGGGCCTGCCCACCCGGGTCCTCGTCCTGACCACCTTCGAGCTGGACGAGTACGTCTTCGCCGCCGTGCGCGCCGGGGCCAGCGGGTTCCTGCTCAAGCGCAGCCCGCCGGAGACCCTCATCGACGGGGTCCGGACGGTCGCCGCCGGGGAGGGGCTGCTCGGCCCCTCGGTGACCCGGCGGCTGCTGGGCGAGTTCGCGCGGGTGTCGCCCCCGCCGCCCGGCGACGACGTCCGGCGGCGCCTCGACCGGCTCACCGCGCGCGAGCACGAGGTGCTGCTCCACCTGGCCCGCGGGCTGTCCAATGCCGAGATCGCCCTGCGGGTCCACGCCGCCGAGGCGACCGTCAAGACCCACGTCAAGCGCATTCTCGCGAAGCTCGGCCTGCGTGACCGGATCCAGGCCGTCGTCTTCGCCTACGATCACGGGCTCGTCCGCCCGGCGGGCGACACGCGGACCGACCCCGGGTGACGTGCTAGGCGAGGCCGGCGGCCAGCACGCCGACGAGACCGATGAGGACGATCTCCAGGCCGAGCAGCCTCGCGAGATAGCGGGGCGTGAAGCGGTACCGGTAGCAGTGCTCGGCGAGGGCCTTCATCTGCTCCACCGGGTTGAGGCGCGGAGCGCCGTGCCGGGACGGCGTCCCGCGGAATCCGGCTTGGCCGTGTGCCGGTGACTCGGTGACGGGACGCACGAGCACCCGGGTCACCGCTCGTACGGGCACCACCATCTGGTCCCAGTGCAGGGCGTCGAGCGGTAACGACTTGTCCTGTCCGTGGAGTTGGAAAATGGGGCCGTACAAGGTGACGAAGCGGGCTTGATGGGCGCGTCCTCGGGCCTCATCGCCCAGAAGCCCCCGGTAGGTCTCGCCGTTGTCGAGGGTGATCTCCAGTTCGACGTCCCGCTCGGCGTAGTAGGCGCACCGGTCGAACGCGGACGGCGCGCCGGACGCTGGGCCGGGAGGCGGGCCCGCGCCGTCCTCCAGCCGGGCCAGGGTCGCGGCCGCCAGGCAGGAGATCGTCAGTGACAGCACGATGAAGCAGGCCACCGTCCACAGGACGAGGGCGGGGGAGTGCAGGGCCTCGGCGGCATCGCCGAGGACGACCTGGCGCAGGCTCAGCATCGACACCGGCGTGAGCGTGCCGAGGACCCCGAGCAGCGCCAGCGTCGAGGCGGTGACGAGCGTCCCGGCGATCACCACCCGGCCCGGCTGCGGGAGGGCCGCCGGCCGGCGGACACGGAGGCGGTCGCGCATCAGGTCGTAGTGCAGCCCGGGGAACACCGCGAGGACCAGGACCGCGGCGTCGGCGACCAGGGACCCGCTCATGCGCGCCGTGCCGCGCGTCCGGTCCGCGCACCGCCGCCCCACGCTCCGGTCCGGACCTGCCATCCGCGGCTGTCGATCATCGCCACCCCAGCGCGTATCAGGGCTGTGAACTGCCGTTCCGGGTTCCCGCGCGTCAGATCATTGCATTTGGTCCATGGAACTTCAACAGCAGAACAATTGACACCAAGTCCAATCCACCCCGATCACGAGACCGTTCCCGGGCCTATATGCCAACTGAACTCCGTAATGGCGACGAGGGCGGCCGGCCGGGGCGGCGGCGCCGCGGGCAGGTCGCGGCGCGCGGCGTCCGCCCCGACGGCCCAGCGGACCAGCGGCGGGCGGCGGCCCGGGTCAGCGGACGGCGGTGCCGGCTATTTGGGTTCGGACTGGGACGAAGGTGGAACGGAACCGGAATTCGGTGATGTCGACCGAGGTGAAGCCGGCCGCGCGGATGGCGGCCGCGGTGTCCCGGTCGGTGCGGCAGCCTTCGAAGGCCCACCGCCACGGCCGGCGGACCAGCCGTTGGGCGCGCCGGACGGTGCCGGGCGGCGCGGCGACGTGCTCGATGAACGCGAACCGGCCGCCGGGCCGCAGGATCCGGTGGATCTCGTGGAGCACCTGCGCCGGATCGTGGACGGTGCAGAGCACCCAGGTGCACACCACGGCGTCCACGCTGGCGTCCTCCAGGTCGATCGCCTCGCCCGGCACCGGGTGGACGGTCAGGTCGACGCCGCGGGCGGCGGCCGTGCGCTCCAGCCGCCGGTGGAAGTACGGGTTGGGTTCGATCGCGTGCACGGTCGTCCCCGGCGCCAGGTAGCGCAGGTTCGGGCCGTTGCCGGCGCCGATCTCGGCGACGACGCCGCCGGTCCCGGCGAAGATCCTGCGCTTGTGGCCGGCGAGCCGGTGCTCGATGTAACCGGCCATGAGCGCGAAGAATCCCGAGTTCAGGCGGCCGCGCACGGGGTTCGGGCTCAGTGCCGGCAACGTGGTGGCTTCGGGCATGTGGCGCTCCTCGACATCGATTCCGCCAATGGGAAGGCCGTACTGGCGGTGGTGTTTTTCGATGTTCCGATGGCGCAGGGCGCGCTGTCAGGCGGGGAATTACGCCAGGCTCTACCTGAGCCGCTACCTGTTCCGGGCCCACCAGGCGGCGATCTGGGCGCGGGACCGGACGTCGAGCCGTTGGCGGATCCGTTCGACGTGCCCTTCGGCGGAGCGTTCCTTGATGCCGAGGCGGCGGGCGATCTGGCGGTTGCTCAGCCCGTCCGCGACCAGGGCCGCGACCTGGAGTTGCCGCGGCGTGAGCACGTCGTCCGCGGAACGCTGCTCCGGCGGTCCCGCGGTCTCGCCCAGGTGGTTCAGGACGGCCCGGACGACCGGGGCCGAGTCCCCGGCCCAGGGGAAATGGCTGCGGCCGGGGAGCGTCACCAGTTGAGCGTCGGGGATCCGTGCGGCCAGATCGCGTCCGAGCCGGTACGGGATCGCCCGGTCACCGCGCCGGTGCAGGACCGCGGTGGGCGTGACGACCTTGTGGAGTTGGTCCGCCACGCACGCCTCGTAGCACTGTTCCAGCAGCTCGCAAGCGAACTCGGCGGTGGCCGTGCCGCGCTGCAGCTGGGCGAAATGCGCCTTGGTGCCGGCGGCGGCGTCGGCCATGAAGATGTCGGCCAGGACGTCCGAGCCCAGCCCCCAGTGCGCGCGCACCATCCCGAGCACGGCCGCCCGGACCTGCGGGGAGGCGACCCGGCTTCCGTCGGCGTAGCCGCCGTAGACGATCAGCCGTCCGACGCGCTCCGGATGCCGGACGGCGAAGGCCAGCGACGTCACGGCGGCCGTCGAGACGCCCAGCAGGTCGAAGCGTTCCCGCCCCAGATGGTCGGCGACCGTCCGCAGCACCCGCACGCTGGTGTCCAGCGTCTGGCCGGGCCACGGGTCGGACAGCCCGCAGCCGGGCTTGTCGTACAGCACGACCGTCCGGCGCTCCGCGAGGGGGAGCAGGAACGCGCGGACGGCCGGATCCTGCCACGACAGTTCCAGGTGGCTGATCCAGGCGGGCGGGACGATCAGCGGCGGGCCGTCGCCGACCGTGCCGTACGCGATCCGCGCCCCGCCCTCGGCGGGGCAGAAGCGGATCTCCAAACGCGGTTCGTGCCCGCCGTCCACCACCAGCCCCCACGCCGTCCTCGGAACAGGCCGGGGCGAGCCCCAGGCCAACGTCATCAACGTCGCACATCGCCATGCCCGGCCGCCAACGCCGCTCTTGGGTCCAGGGCGGCCGGACGCGGTCACCCGCGCGCGGACGGCTCAGGACGGTCTTTCAGGCCCGGCCCGAAACGGTGCCTGTACTGGGACGGGGTCAGGCCCGTCTCGCGGCGCATGAGGGTGCGCAGGTTGGCGGCGGTGCCGAGGCCGCTGCGTCGGGCGACCACGTCCACGCGCGACTCGCCGCGCTCGATCAGCCGGCAGGCCAGGGCGACCCGCTCGGCGGTGAGCCAGGCAAGCGGGGTCGTGCCGAGCTGCGCGCGGAAGCGCCGGTGGAGCGTCGCGGGGCTGACCGCCGCGCGCGCGGCGAGACCGGCGACGGTCAGCGGCGCGTCCAGCCGCTCCTGGGCCCAGGCCAGGACGGGCGCGAGGGACTCGTCGGGGATGTCGGGGAGGGGACGCTCGACGAACTGCCGCTGCCCGCCGTCCCGGTGCGCCGCGAACACCAGCCGCCGGCTGACCGCGTTGGCGATCTCGGCGCCGTGGTCCCGGCAGACGATGTGGAGCCCGAGGTCGAGCGCGGCGGCGCTCCCGGCGGCGGTGAGGACGTCGCCGTCGTCGACGAACAGCACGTCCTCCTCGAGCCGGACGGCGGGGAAGCGGGCCCGGAACGCGTCCGCCCACTGCCAGTGCGCGGTGGCCCGCCGCCCGTCCAGCACGCCGGCCTCGGCGAGCGTGAACGCGCCGCTGCAGAAGCCGACCAGCCGCGCGCCGCGCTCGTGGGCGCGGCGGACGGCGCCGAGCACGGCGGGACGGCGCGGCACCTCGACGTCGGGCCGGTTCGGGACGATCACGGTGTCGGCGGCGTCCACCGCCTCCAGGCCCGCGACGCCGGTGAGGGTGAAGAAGCCGTCCCGCATCAGGGTGCGCGGCTCGGCGGCGCAGAGGCGGAAGTCGTACAGGTCGCGGCCGATCTCGGGCCTGCGCAGCCCGAAGACCTCGGTCGCGCAGCCGAGCTCGAAGGGGTTGGAGTTCTCGTCGACGATCACCACGACGCGGTGCGGGCCGCCCCCGGAACCCGCCTGAGAGGATTCTTGCGCCATATGCGATTCCTAGCACTCGAACCCGCGGTCCTCAACCGGCGAGGATCGGCTCATGAGCAACGAACCCATCACCCTCGCCCAGGCCCTGACCACCTTCGACGCGCTGTGGAGCCCCCGCGTCGTGACGCGCGTCAACGACTACGACGTGCGCATCGCCAAGGTCGAGGGCGAGCACGTCTGGCACGTCCACGACGACACCGACGAGTTCTTCCTGGTGCTGAGCGGGGAGCTCCACATCGCCCTGCGGGAACCGGACGGGGAGCGCACGGTCCGGCTCGGGCAGGGCGCGGTCTTCACCGTCCCGCGCGGTACCGAGCACAGGCCGTCCTCGGCCGCGGGCGCGTCGATCCTGATGTTCGAGCCCACCGGGACGCCGTCGGTCGGCGACCGCCATGACGCGATCCCCGCGCACGTCGACGCGACGACGGGCCACCTTCTGGGCGAATGATCTAGGTCAAGGCACGGCCCTCGACGCCCGGGGCGGGCCGCGGCTTCGGCGGTGCGGCGGCGACGCGGGTCGTGAGCCACGCGTCGATCTCCTCGCGCACGGCGGCCAGGTCGTAGGTGCGCTGGTCGACGTTGTCGGCGCGCAGCTCGAACACCGGGATGCCGGCGCGTTCGAGGGTCTCGGTGATGAACCAGCCGCTGCGGGCGTCCTCGCCGACCAGGTGCACGACACCGTCCACCTGGTGCAGGCGCGCCTCCTTCAGGTACCACTCGGTCGACCACGGCGGCCGGTAGAGCTGGTCGGAGAAGGCGGCGAAGCGGGCGGCGAGGGCGCGCATCGGGTCGTCGCCGTAGCGGATGTAGCCGTCGGCGGCGATCGCCAGGTACATCGACCAGACGAAGACCGCGCCGTGGCGTTCCTCGAAGTGGCGGTAGAAGTCCATGTCGTACCAGAGGCCGCGGCCGATCCACATCAGCCGGAGGCGCTCGTCCGGGCAGGCGGCCTCGCCGGCGGCGACGCGGGCGGCGACCTCGTCGTGGAAGCGCTTCGCGGCGTCGCGGGCCCAGACGGTGCCGCGGTGCCACTGCGGGATCATGACGCTGGAGATGCTGTCGTCGACGCGCAGCGGGACGGGACGCGTGCGGGCGATGAGGTCGCGGGTGCGGCGGTTCCATTCCTCCTGCTCGTTGACCAGCGCCATCACCTCGCGGAACCGCGACTCGCGGAAGACCCGGCCGGTCGTGGTCTCCAGGAAGCGCACGAGCCCTTCCAGCTCGGCCGTCATCAGGTCCAGGCGGGGAGTGCCGACGGCGGACTCCCACTGCTCGGGCATCAGGTCCCACCAGTTGACCGGGACGGTGTCGGCGGCGGCGCTCTCCAGCGGGTAGTAGGCGATGCCGTCCTGCTCGTCCCAGATGTCGAACAGCTTGCGGGACGCGTCGCCGGTGGTCTCGCCGAGGACGATCGTGGGGCGGGGCAGCCCGCCCCACGGCGGGTCGGCGACCTCGGTGAACGCGGACGCCAGGGAGGTGGCGCTGTACTGCTCGGAGTAGTCGGGGTAGCCGTGCTCGCGGAGGGTCCGCAGGTACTCGCCCGTCCGCTGCTTGGCCGCGACGACGGACGCCCACCACTGGTTCACCACGTACGGGATGCCCATCGCCCGGAAGATCTCCTGCGGGGCGTCGGCGTTGACCAGGGCGAGGGGTTCGCCGCCGGCGACGGCCGCGCGGAGTCCGGCGAACCATTCCCGCTGGTAGCGGGTGGCCTCCTCGGAGGAGGTCAGGAGCTTGTTCCGCCGGGCCATCAGCCGGCCTCTCCCTTCGGACGGGCGGCGCCGAGGGCGTCCGCGATGAGGGGCAGGGCGTCGTCGCCCAGCTCGCCGTAGCGGCGGTGCTCGAGGATCACCGCGGGCACGCCGGCCGCCTCGCGCTGCGCGGGAAAGTCCCAGGCGGGCGCCTCGTCCATCGCGCGGACGTAAGAGACGAGCAGGTCGGGGCGCGAGCGTTCGGCGGTGGCGGCGGTCTGGCGGGCGCGGGCGTGGATCGACGACCGCGCGGATGTGGGTCCCCGGTACTGGTAGCGCTCGGCGAGCGCGTCGAGGGTCGGCTCGCCGACGAGGGGGTCGGCGAGCGCGTCGCCCCAGTCGTGGTCGTCGGCGACGATCACGTGGCCGGCGTCCTCGATCGCCCGGTACACCGCGGGCCCGTCGTGGGCGCTGCCGGTGAGGTAGATCCGTCGCCCGTCGTGGCGGGGGAGGCCGGCCTCGGCGCACAGCAGCCGGTCGAGGAGGCCCGCGTGGTCCCCGGCGGGGAGCGCGGCGCCGGCGCCGATCGCGATCAGCGCCTCCTCGCCGCGCAGCGCCGGGCGGTCGGCGGTGCGCAGCCGCCGCAGGGCGCGCATCATCCGCCGGACCTCGTCGTGCTGCTGGACGGCCTCGGCCAGGTCGCTCTCCCCGATGCGCCGCCCCGACCAGCGTTCCAGCAGCTCCTTGGTCTCGGCGATCCGGACGCGGTTGTAGCGGGTGGTGGTGCGGTGCGGCAGGTGCAGGAGGTCGACGAGGTGCGTGCGCGGCAGGGCGGGTTCGACGCCGAGGCGCTGCAGTTCGCGGACGGTGTAGAACAGGCGCAGCGAGCCGGCGCAGTCGTTGGAGACCAGCAGCAGGTCGAGGTCCGGCTCGCCGCGCAGGAGCCCGGCGAGGATCGAGCGGGACGACGGGTCGAGGCCGGTCCCGAGGTAGCGGTCGGCGAGGGCGCGGTCGCGGCCGGGGTCTCCCGCCAGCCGCACCGGCAGCGCGCCGGCGGCGGTGACGAGCTCGACCGGGACGTCGGCGCCCACGCAGCCGACGACCGGCGCCCCGGTCTCGCGCCACCGCCGGATCGCGGCGGCGCGGTCGTCGTAGGCGTCGCGCAGCTCCTTGAGCGCGGCGGGCACGGCGCTCACAGGACGCCCTCGTCGGCGAGCGCGGCCAGCCGCCCGGCGGAGTAGCCGAGCAGCCCGCCGAGCACCTCCTCGGTGTGCTGGCCGAGGTGGGGCGCCGGACGGTCGAGGCCGGCGCCGGAGACGGAGAACGTGATCGGGACGCCGGGGCCGAGCAGGCCGGTCGGGCCGTGGTCGGGGTGGACGAGCTCGACGACCTCGCGGCGGGCGAGGACGGACGCGTCCCGGACGGCCTCGGCGGGCTCGCGCACCTCCGCGGCCGGGACGCCGTGTCCGGCGAGCCGCTTGATCACCTCCGCCCGGGGCAGCCCGGACGCCCAGGCCCGGATCATCTCGTGCAGCTCCGCGGCGTTGCGGACCCGCTCGTCACGGGTGGCGAAGCGGTCGTCCTCCGCCAGGTCGGCACGTTCCATCGCGGCGAAGACGCCGCGGGCGAACGCGTCGGTCGGGCCGCACAGGGCGATCCAGCCGTCGGCGGCGGGGAACAGGCCGAACGGCGCGAGCCGGGGCACCATCGCACCGGTGCGGGCCGGCAGCCCCATCGTCTCGAAGGCGTCGAACGGCTCGCACGACAGCAGGGAGGTCAGCGCGCCGAGCATCGACACGTCGACGTGCTGGCCCTCGCCGGTGCGGTCGGCGTGCATGACGGCGGCGAGGGTGCCGATGACCGCGTACAGCGGGGCGAGGAGGTCGCCGACGGGCAGCCCGAACCGCACCGGCGGGTCGCCGGGTTCCCCGGCCGTCATCATCACCCCGCTGAGGGCCTGGATGATGGTGTCCATCGCCTTGCCCGTCCCGGACCCGCCGCCCTGCGCGCCGAACCCGCTGATCGAGGTGTAGACGATCCGGGGGTTGGCGTCCCGCGCGGCGGAGTAGCCGACGCCGAGCCGGTCGGCGGTGCCGGCGGCGTAGTTCTCGACCACCACGTCGGCGTGCCGGACCAGGTCGGCGAAGACCTCGCGGCCCCGCGGCTTCTTCAGGTCGAGCGTGATGCTCTTCTTGTTGCGGCCGCGGGCCAGCATCGACACCGACATGTCCGCGGCCTCGCGGCGGGCGGCGGCCGGGCCGTCCGCGCGGGCGTAGGGGGAGTTGCCGCGCGAGCTGTCCCCGCCCGCCGCCGGGTTCTCGATCTTGATGACGGTCGCGCCGAGGCCGGCGAGCAGCAGCGTCGCGTAGGGGCCGGCGAGCGCGGTCGTCAGGTCCAGGACGGTCCTGCCGTCCAGCGGTCGTGCCGTCATCGTGCGCCCCCGTTCACGCCGGTCAGTTCGATCTCGGTCTCGCCGCGCCACCGCGTCGCGGTGCCGAGCCCGGCGCGGCGTCCGATGCCGTCGATGTAGCCGGCGACGTCCTCGCCGCCCTCGTGGCGCCGGCGCGGCACGGGACGTCCGCGGTCGTCGATCCAGCAGGGCACGTACCCCGCGCCGGTGATGCCGGACGCGTCGAAGCGCAGGGTGGCGATGGCGGTGTTCCGGCTCTCCGGATGGAACGGGTAGAACGGCATGGCCGGGTCGGGCGCGAACCCGTACAGCTCGACGCGGCGGCGCGCCCACGCCTCGATCTCGGCGCTGTCGCCGCCGGTCGGGGTGAGGGCGCGGGTGACGGTGACGAAGTTGCCGAGCCCGTGGTAGATCGGGCGGCCGCGGTACACCTCGATGCCGCGCATGATGTGCGCGTGGTGCCCGACGACCGCGTCCGCGCCCGCGTCGATCGCGGCGTGCGCGACGGGGCGCTCGTACATGGCGATCGCCGCCGGGGTGTGCCCGACGCCCTTGTGGAAGGCGACGAGGACGGCGTCGGCCTCGGCACGGGCGGCCCGCACGTCGGCGGCGAGCCGGTCGAGGTCGTCGGGTTCGGCGAAGGTGTAGATGCGCGGCGGCCCGCCGGGGCTCGCGTGGTCCAGCTCGTAGTGGGTCAGGACGTGCACGTACGCGCATCCGGCCTTGGCGGACGTGGCCCACGACTCGCGCGGGCCGACGCAGTTGTAGCTGAGCACGGCCAGCCGCAGCCCGCCGCGTTCGACGACGGCCGGGCGCCGGGCCGCCTCCAGGTTCGGGCCCGCTCCGGTCGTCGCCAGCCCGTTGGCCTCCAGATGCTTGATCGTGTCGGCGATGCCGCTCGCGCCCGCGTCGTAGATGTGGTTGCCCGCGAGCGTCGCGACACCGAACCCCGCGCCGGGCAGCGCCGCCAGGGCGGCGGGGTCGGCGGGCGGGGCGGGGACGTCGGTGCTGGTCCGCTCGGTGGAGTCGGTGTGCGGGACCTCGATGTGGGCGACCGCGACGTCCGCGCTCAGCAGCGTCTCGCGCGCCGGGTCGAAGAACGAGGCGGGTTCGGGCTCGTCGAGGATGACGTCGCCGACGGCCATCACGGTGATCTCCGCGCTCATGCGCCCGCCCCGGTCGAGGCCCCGGTCGCGGCCAGGGGCTCGGCGACGCCGTTCAGTTCGTCCACGAACACGCGCACCTCCCGGACGAGCCGCTCCGGGCTCTCGGTGCCGATGAAATGGCCCTCGTCCTCGAACAGGACGGCCTTGGCGCCCGGCACGGAGCGCGCGGCGCGCAGTGCCGACTCGGGCGAGATGACCCCGTCGCGCATCGCCGCGAGGATCAGGACGGGGACGCGGATGCCGCGCAGCACCTCGGCCAGTTCGTCGTCGGTCCGCGCGTCCGGGAACGGCTTGCCCTGGTTGATGAGGGTCTCCCGGTCCGGCTGGGCGAGGTAGTGCTCGACCCGGCGGGCGATCTGCTCCTCCCGGGCCGCGCGGCGCGCCGGGTCGTCGGTGTGGCCGTACATGATCCGGAGCTGCTCGGCGATGACCTCGGGGGAGCGGCGGTTCTCGATCATCCGGCGGCGGCCGGCGGACGACGCGGTGCCGCCCGCCCGGTCGTGCGGGGTGCCGACCACCGAGATCAGCGCCTTCAGCCGCTCGGGCCGGCGGGCGGCCACGTGCCAGCCGATCCCGCCGCCGTGGGAGATCCCGGTGTAGATGAACCGGTCGGCGCCGAGGCGGTCGGCGAACGCGCAGACGTCGTCGGCCCACTGGTCCAGCCAGCCTTGCGCGGGCGGCTCGTCGGGGTGGCTGGAGCGGCCGTAGCCGCGCGCCTGGATCGTGTACACGTGGTAGCCGGTGGGCGGCGCGGCCAGGCAGGCCGGATAGGCGTCCGGATCGAACGCCATCGCGGACGACAGGACGATCTCGTCTCCGTCGCCGTACTCGTCGTAGTGGAGCGTGGCGTCGGCTATCTCCATCAAAGGCAAGGGGAGCCCTCCTTGTCGCCGCGCCGGTGGACCGGCGTCGGCTGCGGTTCGATGCGGGCGAGGAACAGCCGGATCTGCTCGATCAGCGGCTCGGGCTCCTCGTCCAGAAGCGTGGTGTGGCCGTGGTCCTGGAACAGGACGAGGCGGGCGCCGGGGACGGCGGCGGCCGCGCGCAGGTTGTCCTCGGGCCGGCAGAGCCGATCCTGGATTCCCCCTGCGACCAGCACGGGGATGCCGATGGTCTTCAGCGTGTCGCCGACCTCGGCATCGGTGCGGAGGTGGGGTAGGGCGATGCCGGCTCGGGGCAGGGCGTCCGGGTCGAGCGCGTCGAGGCTCCTCAGGTAGGACTCGCGGGCCTCGGCGCGTCGCCGCAGCCGCACCGGGTCGGACGTGGGCGGCCGCATCGACGCGAAGACCTCCTCCGCGAGCCGCCGGTCGCGGACGGCGGCCTTCCGCTGTTCCCAGCCGGACGCCGCCGCGGACCCGCCGTCGCGGCCGTGCGGAGCGCCGACGACCGAGACCAGCGCCCGCAGTCCCGGCGGGCGATCGAGCGCCAGGTGCCAGCCGACGACCGCGCCGTGCGACGCCCCGGCATAGACGTAGTCCGTCTCGCCGAGGGCGCCGGCGACGCGTGCGACGTCCAGGGCCCATCGCGGGTACCAGCGGTCGCCCAGGTCGTCGCGCGGACGCAGCGTGCCGCCGGTCCCGCGCAGCTCCAGGGACAGCACGTTCCATCCCGGGGTCTCGGCCAGCATCCGCAGCCACGGCGGGCGGGACGGCCCGCCCGGGCCCTGGTGCGCCGCGATGACCGTCCGCGCCCCGTCGCCGAGGCGCGCCCAGCGCAGGTCCGCGCCGTCCACCGGCACCGTGCCCTCGTCCACCGGTGTCGAGCGGCGGGTCACGGCGCCAGCTCCTTCATCAGCCGGTCCCGGACGCCTTCGGCCGTGCTGCCGACCGTCGACACGATCCGCCCGAGCTTGAGGACGGCCACGCGGTCGGCGACCCGCAGGCTGAGGTCGACGTTCTGCTCCGCCATGAGCAGGGACGTCCCCCGCCGCTCCCGCTCGGCCCGCAGGACGGCGCCGACCGTGTCGACGACGCTGGGCTGCAGGCCGTCGCTGATCTCGTCGATGATCAGCAGCCGGGGTTCGCGGAGCAGCGCCAGCGCGAGCACGAGCATCTTCTGCTCCCCGCCGGACAGCGTTCCGGCGGTCTGCCAGAGGCGCTCCTTCAGCACCGGGAAGTAGGCGAGCACCTCCTCGCGGCGCTCCGCCTTGTGGCCGCGCCGCGCGTGCATCGTCGCCGCCTGGAGGTTCTCCGCGACGGTCAGGTCGGCGAACAGGTTCCCTTCCTGGGCGGCGTAGCCGACGCCGAGGCGCACGATCCGGTGCGGTGCGCGGCCGGTGACGTCGGTGCCCCCGACGCGGACCGCGCCGGCCGTCCGCCCGGCATGGCCCATGATCGCCTTGAGCAGCGTCGTCTTGCCCATCCCGTTGCGCCCGACGACCGCGAGCGCCTCGCCGGGGGCGACGTCGAACGACACGCCCTGGATGACGGTCGCGGCGCCGTACCCGGCGTCGAGGTCCCGCACGTGCAGGTCGAGGGTGCCCGTGGTGTCCCCGCTCATCGGACCGCCGTCCCGAGGTAGGCGCTGCGGACGACCTCCGAGCCGCGGACGGTCTCGGGCAGGCCGTCCTCGATGACGCGGCCGCCGTGCAGCACGACGACGCGGTCGGAGACGCGGATGACGAAGTCGAGGTCGTGCTCGATGAGCACCACCGCGATCCCGATGTCGCGCAGATGCTCCAGCACCCGGCCGATGTCGTGGCGCTCGTGGGCGGTCAGGCCGGCGGTGGGCTCGTCCAGGATGATCACGCGGGGCCGTGCCGCGACGGCCATCGCCACCTCCAGGCCCTGCCGCAGGCCGTGCGAGAGGTCGGACGACAGGGTCCCGGCCCGCCCGTCCAGCCCGGCGATCCGCACGATGTCGACCACGGCCGGCGCCACCTCGACGGTCGTGCTGCGCCGCCACAGTGAGGGGGGCGCGCCGCGCCGGTCGGCGAGCAGCAGCGCCTCGGCGACGGTGAGGCTCGCGAAGACCGACGGGATCTGGAATTTGCGCCCGACGCCCGCGCGGGCGATCTCGTGCGCCGCCGGGCGGTCGCCGAGCCGGTGGCCCGGCAGCAGGTACTCGACCTCGCCCCGCGACCGCAGCCGCCGGTTGGTGATGACGCTGGTCAGCGTGGACTTGCCGGCGCCGTTGGGGCCGACGACGCACAGCAGCTCCCCGGCGACGACGTCGAGCGTGACGCCGTCCAGCACGCGCAGGGACCCGTAGCCGAACACCAGGTCGCGGATGCGGATCACGGGCCGTCCGCCGCCGGGCTCCCCGGCGGGCCGGGCCGGCGCGGCGGCGATGGCACGGCCGCGCGGCGGGTACCGGCGCGCGAGCAGCCGCCCGGCGAGCCGGACGAGCGGGCCGATGAGCCCGCCGGGGACGAACACCACGACGGCGATCAGCAGCGCGCCCTCGATGATCGTCCACTGGGCGGGGAAGTGCTCGTTCAGCTTCGCGCCGGCGAGGCTCATCACGATCGCGCCGACCATCGGCCCGACGATGGTGGCGCGGCCGCCGACGGCGACCCACACCAGCATCGAGGTGGCGAGCGTGAAGCTGAACTGGCCGTCGTTGGCGACGCCGGTCATCATCGCGAACACCGCGCCGGCGAGCGCGGTGACGGCGGCGCCCGCGGTGAACACGCCGATCTTGACGTTGACGTCGTTGTAGCCGAGGTAGCGGGCCCGCGGCGCGTTGTCGCGGACGGCCCGCATCAGCAGCCCGAAGTCGCTGCGCACCACGACCAGCGCCACCGCGACGGTCACCGCGAGCAGCGCGGCGGTGATGTAGTACCAGCCGAGCGGCGTGACGTTCTGCAGGTTGAAGCCGAACAGCCCGTTCTCGCCGCCGCCGAGCGCCGGCGTCTGGTCGTAGACGGTGACGGCGGCGGTGGCCAGCGCGAGCGTCACCACGACGATGTAGAAGTCGTTCGAGCGGCGCGACGACAGGCACAGCCGCGCGACGATCGCGGCCAGCACGGTCGCGGCGACGACCCCGGTCAGCGTGCCGAGGGCATAGCGTCCGAACGAGCCGTGTACCTCGGTGACCAGCCCGACGTCGGACAGCACCGTGGTGGCGTGGCCGACCGACAGGGCGCCGATGCCGAACCAGAGGGCGTGCCCGAGGTCGGGGACCCCGGCGTACCCCCACACGAAGTCCAAGCTCACCGCGACGATCGCGTACAGGAACGCCTGGGCGAGAAGCTGCTGGTAGTAGGTGCCGGTGAGGTACGGCGCCACCAGCACGACCACGGCCGCCGCGGCCGTCGCGATCAGGACGGGCCTAGACATGGGCCCTCCTGAACCGCCGCAGGTCGATGCCGTCCGGCAGGACGCCGAGCACGACGACGGCCACCGCGATCACGGCGACGGTCGCGTACGCGGGCTTGGACCAGTAGGCGAACCCGACCTGCACGACCGCCAGCGCGACGCCGGAGATGACCAGGCCGTGCAGCGTCCGCCCGGACATCATCACCGCGAGGAAGGCGGGGATGAGCAGGCTGCCGGCGAAGTTCGGGTCGATCCCGGAGATCGGGCCGAGCAGGACGCCGACGAACCCGGCGAGCGCGCAGCCGAGCACGAACGTCGCCTGCCGGACCAGCAGCGTGTTGATGCCGCTGTCCTCGGCGAGGTCCGGGTCGGCCATGCACATCCGCACCCGGAGCCCGACGCGGGTGAAGCGGGTCAGCGCCCACATCGCCACCACCAGCAGGACCGCGGCCGCCACGAGCAGCACCCGGTACTTCTGCCAGGTGGTGCCGAACAGGTGGAACGAGCCGTGCAGCGGTGTCGCCATCACGCGGCTGTCGGGCCCGTACCGCAGCGTGATGAGCTGGGTCAGGATCAGCGACAGGCCCCAGGTCGCGAGCATCGTCTCCAGCATCCGCTCCCGGACGCGGCGCAGCAGCAGCGTCTCGGCCGCCGCGCCGATCAGCCCGGCGAGCACGGCGGCGGCGAGCGCCCCCGTCCAGAAGCCGAGCCGCGGCCCGATCTCCAGCCCGGTGTAGACGCCGACGGCCATGAAGCCGGTCTGCGCGAGGTTCACGATGTGCATCAGGCCCAGCACGATCGCCAGCCCCATCACCACCAGCAGCGTGGTCGCGCTCGTGTTGACCATGCTGATGAGAACGGTCATGTCGCTCCCCGCCCCGTCACTGCTTGCACCCGACGGACGGGTCCGCGGACGGGACGGTCTGCAGGACCGACGAGGCCGTGCCGTCCGACCCGACCTTCCAGATCCGCATCGGCATCGTCACGTAGCGGTTCGCGCCGGCCGTGACCGTGCCGCTCGGCGTGTCCGCGGTCGCCGACGACAGGGCCTTCCCGATGGCGGCCGACGTCGGCTTCGCGCCCTTGGGCAGGCCGTCGAGCGCCTTGTCCACCAGCGTCATGCCCTGGTAGCTGAGGATGGCGTCGCCCGGGTTCACCTTCGGAGCCGCCGCCTTGAGCGCCGCGACGTAGGCGGTGTTGGCGGCGTTCTGCGCGGACGGGTCGTAGGGGCCTGCATAGACGACGCCCGCCGCCGCGGAACCGAGCGCCCGCGCGGTCTTGGTGACCATCTGCATGTCGCCCTGGATCAGCTTCTTCGTGCCCGCGTTCGCGGCGAACTGCTTGTGGTAGGTGATGTTGTCGCCCGCGACGGCGGCGCTGAACACGGTGTCGGCGCCGGACGAGACGATCTTGGAGATGTCGGGCGAGAAGTCCGAGGTCCCGAGCGGCTCGTAGCCGGTGCCGACGACCGTGCCGCCGGCGGCCTCGACCTGCGACTTCACGATGGCGAAGGTCGCCTTCGGCGAGGCCGAGTCGGTGCCCAGCAGGTAGAACCGCTTCGACCCGTGCGCGAGCAGGTACTCGATGAGGGGAAGGGCGGCCTGCTTGGGCGACGGGCCGTAGTTCCACATGTTCGGGAAGCAGAACTCGGTCGCGCCGGTGGCGAACGAGACGTACGGGATCTTCCGTGCGGCGGCGACGGCCCGGCACGCCTGGGCGTTGGCGGCGGGCTGCCCCGCCACGATCAGGTCCACGTGGTCCTGGTTGACGAAGCGCTGGCAGACCTGCGTCGAGGTCGCCGGGTCGCTGGCGTCGTCGCCCTTCTTCAGGACGAGTTTCCGGCCGCCGGACTTCGCGTGGACGGCGACGGCGCTCTCGACGCCGCCGGTGAAGCCGCCCGCGTAGAGCGCGGCGGTCCCCGACAGCGGCGCGATGTAGCCGATCTTGATGGTCGAGTCGTCGCCGCCGGCCTCGCTCGTCCCGCACGCGGTGAGCGGAAGCAGCAGGGCGGCGGTGGCCGCGCCGAGGGTCCGCGCACGGAACCTCGGCGGGCGGATGGGGGTGGATGGACGGCTTCTCCCGGTGTCAGCGAACATCCGGGTACCTCCTTGGTGACACGACGCCGCGCAGGGCGCGAAGGAGTGCGTGGGGTGGGGTGCTCAAGCCGCGGACGTCACCGCCGTCACGGCATGCGGGCAGGACGGCGCGCGCGCAGGGTGCGCCGCGTCGTGGTGCGGGTGGGGGAAGTGGGCTGTGTCTGGCGGGTGCGGGCCGCCCTAGCGGACGGTCACCACCAGACGTCGCGGTGGGCGTCCTCGACCACCTCGACGAGCCGGGCGACGGACGGGGCTTCGAGGTCGTCGAAGCGCAGCGGCCGGCCGTCCCGGTGGGCGCGGACGGTTCCGAGGGCGAGGTCGGCGAACTGGGCGGTGACCGCGTCCAGGCCGAGCGCGCCGCCGTCCTTGAACCACTGGGTGACCAGCGTGGTCGAGCGCATCAGCGCGATCCGCGCCAGCGACGCCGACCCGAAGGTGAAGACGTCCTCCGCCTGCCCGCGGGTCAGGACACCGGTCCACAACCGGTTCGTGAGCGCGCGCTGGCGGCTGATCGCCGGATGGTCGGACCAGTCGCGCGCGTGCAGTTCCTGCTGCAGCAACTGGCCCATCTGCGGATGCTTGACGGGAATGATGATGTGGACGCCGATCAGGGCGGCGAGCTGCTCCTCCGGTCGGTCGACGATCGCGCAGGCGTTCTCCAGCGCCTGGCCGTGCCTGCTGAGCCCCTCCAGCACGAGGTCGGTCAGCGCCTCGTCCTTGGAGCTCAGGTAGTGGTAGAGCATCGAGGTGCTCACGCCGGCGTGCGCGCCGATCTCGCGGATCCCGGTCGCGTGGAATCCCTTGCGCGAGAACAGCTCCAGCGCCGCCTGCGAGAGCCGGACGCTCGCGGGCGCGTCGTCCGCGGCCCGGCGGCCGCGCCGCCCCCGCGCCGATCCGTCGGCGTTCCCGCTCATCCGGCCTCCTCGATGCGCCACCCGGACATCAGTCGATCGATCGGTCGATCGTACTGTTTCCGCCGACGGTACCGATCGATCGATCGATCGGTCAATAGCTCCGGGAAAGGTCGTTCCGCGTGTGTGTCCTGGTCGCCGCTGCCGTGAGCGCGTCCGGCAATGACGGAACCCGCCGCGCGGCAAGGCCTGAGGGCCGTTCCGCGCGGCGGGCGTGAGGCAGCCCCGCCGGTTGAGGGCTCCGGCGGGGCTGGACGTGCGTCAGTGGGCCGTGCCGCCGGTGGCGGGGGCGCGGCCGTGGCGCATGACGAGCGCGCCGATCAGCGCGATGAGCGAGGCGCCGGCAGCGAACAGGAAACCGATCTCGTATCCGCGGTCGGCGAACACCTGCGGGATCTCCTGGACGACCGGCGGCCGTCCGCCCACCGACACCGAGGCCTTCACGGGATTGGCGTTGAGGAACGCGGTGGCCACGGCCAGGCCGATCGCCACGCCCATGCTCTGCATGATGCCGAGCATGCCCGCGCTGACGCCCTGCTGCTCCTGCGGGACGGCCTCGATGATGAGGTTGGGCGTCGCAGCGTAGTAGGCGCCGAAGCCGATCCCGAACGCGGCGCTGACCAGGGTGAACACCACCCACGTGTGCGGCAGGAACGCGTAGGTGACGCCGCACGCGGCCATCACGGCGGCGGCCAGGAGCAGCGGGCGCCTCGGGCCGGAGCGCCGTGCCCAGATCCCGGCCAGCGCGCCGAAGACCATTCCCAGCACCGCGTTCCAGATGGCGATGTGCCAGGCGTATTCCAGCAGCGAGAAGCCGTTGCCGTAGGAGTAGCCCGGGTCCAATGCCACCTGGACGGCGCTCGCGGGAAGGGGCTGCCCGGTCTTCTGCTGGACGGACTGGAGAGTGGATTGCACGATGGTCGATTTCAGCGTCGCCGCGTCCGGGCTCTGCGTCATGTAGCCCATCGCGTAGTTCTGGAAACCGATCGCGAACGAGGCGAACAGCGCCACGAACAGCACCATGCTGACCCGCGGCGCGAACAGCAGCCGCAGGTCCATGATCGGCTGCCGGGAGCGGGACTCGATGACGACGAACAGCACGACCAGCGCCAGCCCGGCGACCGCCCAGCCCCACGCGCTCGGGCGGCCCCAGCCCCAGTCCTGCCCCTTGTCGAGGTAGAGCAGGACGAGCCCGGCGCCGCCGGCGAGCAGGACGGCGCCGACGACGTCGAGGCGCTCGCGCACCCGCAGCCGCGACTCCGGCACGACCGCCATGACCAGCGGGAACAGCACGGCGGTGTAGCCGAACAGGAACCAGAAGATCGCCCGCCAGCTGAAGTTCTCGACCATCCAGCCGCCGGCGATGGGCGCGAGCAGCGCCGAGAAGCCGAGGCCGGTGGACGCGACGCCGATGCCGATCGGCACGTACCGCCGCGGCAGCAGGTCGCGGATCAGCCCGTAGGCGATGACGGCGGTGGCGATGGCCATGGCCTGCAGCCCGCGGCCGATCAGGAACCAGGTCCAGGAGCCGGTGACCGCGCAGATCGCGCAGCCCGCCATGAACAGCATCCCGCACACCAGGAACATGCGCTTCTTGCCCCAGATGTCGCTCATCTTGCCGATGAGCGGGGACGCGGCGGCGCCGATCAGCCCGAAGATGATGATCGCCCAGTTCAGGTTGGCGCCCACGGTGGGGAACGCCGGCGCGATCTGCCGCAGCGCCGCGGAGATCATCGTGTACTGGAGCGGCGCGACCTCGGTGAACAGCACGATGACCGCGAGGACGGAGAAGATCCGCACCGGCGAGGCGCCGTCGAGGCGGCCGGTGGCGGCACCGGACTCCGCGGGGATCGCGGCGCCGGTGGGGGGAGAAGTGGACACGGGCGTCCTCCCGAAGCAGGGGTGGAGATCGGATCGGCCGAGCGGGGGGCGGGCTCGGCACCGGACATCGGGAGCCGCTGCGATATCGCGATTGCCTGGGCGCGTTGTTCGCGCCATTGGCGGACGGTGAGGTGCGTCACAACGTAAGAGGGGCCGCTCGCCCCGGCACCGCCGCTTCCCGCTGAGCGGGAAACCAGAAATCAGGCATCGCCGCAAAACAGAGCAGAAAATCGCTCCCGAACCATTCCGCGCAGTTCCCGCTACAGCCCGGGATATGGCCCGCGCGGATGAGAGACCGGTCCCACGGCGAGCCCCGGCCGAACAAGGGTCAGGTGTCGCAGCCGATTCCGTCGCCGTCGCGGTCCAGGTCGTAGATGTCGCTCCCGACCACGCGGACGGGACCCCGGACGTAGGCGGGCCCGTCGCCGCTGCCCCCGGCGCAGTCGACGTCGCTCGCGATGGGCACGCACGCGCCGCTGTAGTTCGAGTCGCAGCGCGACGCCCGCTTGGCCCCGACGGCGACTATCTGCTCGACCGGCGCCTTGGTGATCTCCTCGCGGATCAGTTTCTTCCCGGTCTGCACGCCGTTGACGAGGGTCACCTGATAGGTGAGCGTCTTGATTCCCGTGACGCCGCGCCTCTTCACCTCGGTGGTTCCGCTGGCGAGGGACGGGTCGCGCACCTTCCGGGTCCCGAAGGGAATCTTCCGGGTCACGGTGACCGTCTTCTTCACGCTCGGCGCCTTTGACGTCGCCGGTGCGGACGCCGCCGGGGACCCGGAATCCGCCGGGCTCGATATCGGCGAAACGGCCGCCGACGGCGAGGGGTCCGCCTTGCAGGCGCCCAGGGCGAGCAGGCCGGTCGCGGCCACGGCGATCAAAGTGAGGTGTCGCATTCGTCCCTCCGTAGGGACCGAAGCATGCTGCCCGCTGACACGGCCGGTCAAGGGAGTTGCCCGGGTCAGGCCACGTTTCCGGCCGAATACCGGGAAATCACGGGGAGCGGCTGCGGTGAAATGCGGTGTCCGTCGCGCGGCGGAAGTGTCGGGCCGGCCATGGGCGCGGAAATCGTGACGGGACGCTTCTCGGCCTCAGGCGCCTTTTTGAGGGGCGCTGTTAGTCGGTGGTGAGGGTGTTGAGGTCGTGTGCCGCCTTGGAGAGGAGGTCGTGCATGGCCTGTTCCGCGCGGTCCGGGTCGGCGTTGCGAACGGCGTCGAGGACGGCGCGGTGGCTCGGGACGGGGTCGTCGTGGGGACGGACGCCGTGGACGAGGCGGTCGCGTTCGGCGAGGCCGACCTCGATCACGACCTCCATCCGCTCCAGCAGCTCGTTGTGGGTCGCGGTGAGCAGGGCCCGGTGGAAGTCGAGGTCGGCCTGGACGGCGTGGGTGAGGTCGCCGTCGGCGGCCTTCATGGCGGCGAGGGCGTCGTCGAGGGCGGCGAGGTCGTCGGCGGTGCGGCGCAGGGCCGCATAACGGGCCGCCTGGGGCTCGATGATGCCGCGCACCTCGGCCAGGTTCTGCAGGAAGGCATGGTCGTCGCGGTTGGCGAACTGCCAGCGGATCACGTCGGGGTCGAGGAGGCTCCAGTCGGAGCGGGGCCGCACGA
Source organism: Actinomadura montaniterrae (assembly GCF_008923365.1). Taxonomy (GTDB): domain Bacteria; phylum Actinomycetota; class Actinomycetes; order Streptosporangiales; family Streptosporangiaceae; genus Spirillospora; species Spirillospora montaniterrae. The sequence goes on along the minus strand of NZ_WBMR01000009.1, from coordinate 69,848 downwards.
ACGTGCCGCGCTTCTGCCGCGAGGCGACCAGGCCCTTCGCCGCCAGCACCTTCAGCGCCTCGCGCAGCGCGGTCAGGCTGACGTCCAGCTCGCCGCCGAGCGCGGCCACGTCGATGGTGTCGCCGGGCTCCAGCTCCCCGCCGAGGATGCGGCGCGCGATCTCCTGCACCGTCTGGCCGTGCAGGCCGCGCTCCGAGTAGCGCACCACGGGGCCCCTCCTTCGCTCGTCCGTCGAGTACCCTAGCCCTCACAGAGTAATCATAAATTAGGAATTAATATTGACAGCGCCGGGGCGGGGACGTTAGACAAGGTCAGCAGGTTGCCGGAACGAGGAGTACGTCGATGAAGCATGCCAAGCGCCGTCTGGCGGCCGTGCTCATGGCCGTCGTGGCGGTCCTGGCGGTCACCGCGGCCTGCGGCAGGGTGGGCGAGCACGGGCGCATCGGCGTCGTCTACCTGAACGCCGAGGGCTACTACGCGGGCGTGGAGCGGGGGCTGCGCTCGACGCTCGGCCATGGGGACGACGATCCGCAGCTCGTCCAGACCAACATCCAGTCCGACCCGGCCAAGGAGAGCTCGTTCATCAACACGATGAGCTCGGCGAAGGTCGACGCGCTCATCGTGTCCCCGGCCTCGGCGACGGCGTCGATCCCGGCGCTGCGCCTCGCCAAGGAGAGCGGCGTGCCGGTGATCTGCTACAACACCTGCATCGAGGACGCGCAGGCGCGCAAGTACGTGACGTCGTTCGTCCTCGGCGACCCCGCCGAGTTCGGCCGGGTCAGCGGCGAGCAGATGGCCGCCTACTTCCTGGCCGCCGGCAAGCGCGCCCCGAAGGTCGGCGTGATCAACTGCGAGCAGTTCGAGGTCTGCATCCAGCGCCGGCAGGGCTTCGAGAAGGCGCTGAAGGCGCAGGTGCCGGGCGCGAGGATCGTGGCGAACCAGCAGGGCCTCGCGCTGGACGAGGCGGTCGAGCGGGGCGAGCAGCTCCTCACCGCCCACCCCGACATCGACGCGTTCTACGGCGAGGCCGGGTCGCAGATGCTCGGCGCGGTCAAGGCCGTCGAGGCGCGCGGGAAGACCGGCAGGACCGCCGTGTTCGGCGGCGACATGTCGGTCGAGGCCGCCAAGAAGCTGCAGGACGGACGGGTCCTGAAGGGCGTCGCCGACATCTCCGGCATCAAGGTCGGGCGGCTCGCCGGCCAGGCCGCGCGGGACGTGCTGGCGGGCCGGCCGAGCGACCGGTTCGTCGTCCCCGCCCCGATCGACCGCTACCTCGGCGCCAAGGACGGGACGCGCTGGCTCCAGGAGCACTCCGATGGCATCCCGTAACCCCGAGAAGAGGAGCGGCATGAGCACCCCGCTGGTACGCGTCGCCGACGTCACCAAGCACTACCCGGGCGTCCGGGCGCTGACCGGGGCGGACCTGGAGATCGCGGCGGGCGAGGTCCGCGCGCTCCTCGGCCGCAACGGCGCCGGGAAGTCCACCCTGATCAAGGTGCTGTCCGGGGTCGAGCGCGCCGACGCGGGCACGGTCGAGATCGGCGGCGCCCCGCTCGGCGACGGCGGCGTCCGGCGCGCGAACGAGCTCGGGGTGCGGACCGTCCACCAGGAGCTCAGCCTGGTGCCGGGGATGACGGCGGCGGAGAACCTGTTCCTCGGCGCGTGGCCGCGGTCGGCGGCGGGCCGGGTCGACCATCCCGCGATGCGCCGCGCGGCCCGCGAGATCTTCGACCGGCTCGGCCTGGACATCGCGCCGGACGCGCAGGTCGGCGCGCTGCCGCTGGCCGAGCAGCAGCTCGTGGAGATCTGCCGGGCGGTGCGCCGCGAGCCGCGGCTGCTGATCCTGGACGAGCCGACCAGCGCGCTCGCCGCGGCGGAGGTCGAGACCGTCCTGGAGGCGGTCCGGCGGATCGCGGAGAGCGGCGTCGCGGTGATCTACGTCAGCCACCGGCTGGACGAGATCCGGCGGATCGCCCGCACCGCGACGATCATGCGGAACGGCGAGGTCGTCGGGACCGTCGACATGGCGGCCACGTCCACCGAGGACGCCGTCGCGATGATGCTCGGCTCGGCGTACGAGGCGGCGGTCCGGCCGCGCGCCCGCGCCGTGGACCGCGACGCCACGCCGCTGCTGTCGGTGTCGGGGCTGAGCGTCCCGCCGAAGGTCGCCGACGTGTCCTTCGACCTGTACCCGGGCGAGATCCTCGGGCTGGCCGGGCTGATGGGTTCGGGCCGCACCGAGATCCTGCGGGCGATCGCCGGGTTCGAGCCGGCCGCCGCCGGGACCGTCCGGGTGGACGGCCGGGAGGTGCGGCGGGTGACCGCGGCCGGGATGAAGCGCCGCGGCGTCGGGCTGACGCCGGAGGACCGCAAGAGCGAGGCGATCGTCCCGCTGCTCGGCGTCGGGGAGAACATGGTGATGTCGGACTTCGGGGCGGTGAGCAGCGGCACGTCCGTGCTGCCGGCGAAGGTCGACCGGGCCGCGCGCGGGCTGATCGAGCGGCTGTCGATCGCGACCGCGTCCGCCCGCACCCCGATCGCCGCGCTGAGCGGCGGCAACCAGCAGAAGGCCGTGATCGGCCGGTGGCTGCACGCGGGCAGCCGGATCCTGCTGCTCGACGAGCCGACCCGCGGCGTGGACGTGGAGGCCAAGGAGGGCATCTACCGGCTGGTCCGGGAGCTGGCCGGCCGGGGCGCCGCCGTGCTGTTCGTGTCCGGCGAGCTGGAGGAGCTGCCGCTGGTGTGCGACCGCGTGATCGCGCTGCGCGGCGGGACGGTCGCCGCCGAGTTCACCGGCGACGCGGTGACCGTCGACGCCGTGCTGTCCGCCGCGATGGCGGCCTGAGCAACCCGCCCTGAGAGACGAGGAGAGACCATGACCACCACTCGGACCGTCCCGCCGCCCGGCGGGACGCGCATCGCGGGCGTGGCGGGCCGCCTGCTGAACGGCCGGTCGCACCAGCTGAACGAGATCGGCCTGCTGGTCGCGATCGTCGCGCTGTACGTGGCGCTCGGCGCGTCGGCCGCGGGGTTCCTGTCGGTGCACAACCAGCTCGGCATCCTGCGGGACGCCGCGACCGTCGGCATCGCCGCGTGGGGCGTCACGCTGGTCATCATCGCCGGGGAGATCGACATCAGCATCGGCCCGGCGACGGCGTTCTCCTCGGTGCTGGTCGCCAAGGGCGCCACCGAGTGGGGGCTCGGCGTCGGCGGCGCGATCGTGGTGACCCTGCTGCTCGGCGTGGTGTGGGGCGCGATCGCGGGCTGGCTGCGCGCGGTGTTCGACGTGCCGTCGTTCATCACGACGCTCGGCCTGTGGAGCATCCTCGGCGGACTCGGGCTGTACCTCACCGACGCGCTGCCGGTGACGCTGCCGGACAGCGGCGTGTTCGACGTGCTCGGCGGGGACGTCGCCGGGATCCCGACGTCGGCGATCGTGATGCTGGTGCTGTTCGGGGTGTTCGCCTACATCGCCCGGTTCACCGCGTACGGGCGGTCGGTCTACACGATCGGCGGCAACGCGGGCGCGGCGCGGCTCGCGGGCATCAACCTCACCCGGATCCGGGTGCTGCTGTTCGCCACGACCGGCCTGCTGTCGGCGATCACCGGGATCCTGCTGGCGGCCCGGCTCGGCTCCGGCAGCGGCGGCGCGGCGTCCGGCCTGGAGTTCGACGTGATCGCGGCCGTCGTGATCGGCGGGACGGCGCTGTCCGGGGGCCGCGGCGGGATGCTCGGCACCCTGCTCGGCGTCGTGTTCATCACCGTGATCGGCAACGGGCTGGTGCTGCTCGGGGTGGACTCCTTCCTGCAGAACGTGGTGCGCGGCGTGATCATCGTCGGCGCGGTACTGATCAACGTGGTGGTCGCGCGGCGCGGACGCGCCGGCGCGGCGGCCTGAGAGGGGGCGGTGGTGACCGTGACTTCGACGACGCGGCCCGCGGGGGCCGAGGGGACGCCCGGGCGGATGGAGGGCGTGTTCCTGCCCGGGGACTCGACGGCGGTGCTGCGCGAGTTCGGCGTGCCGGAACCCGGCCACGGGCAGGTGCTGATCGAGGTCGGCGCGTCCGGGATCTGCGGCAGCGACATCGGCTACATCTACCGCGGCTACAAGGGCTACCGCGGCGTGGACGGCCCCGCCTACCGGGGGGTGATCGCGGGGCACGAGCCGTCCGGCCGGATCGTGGCGGCCGGGCCGGGCGTGCGGCGCTTCGGGGTGGGCGACCGCGTGATCGTGTACCACATCGTGGGCTGCGGGCTCTGCGACAACTGCCGCCGCGGCCACTACATCAGCTGCGGCTCCGGCCGCGAGTCCTACGGGTGGCAGCGCGACGGCGGGCACGCCCCGTACCTGCTCGCCGAGGAGCGGACGTGCGTGCCGCTGCCGGACGAGCTGTCCTACGTGGACGGCGCGCTGATCGCCTGCGGGTTCGGCACCGCCTACGAGGGGCTGCGCCGCGCCGGGGTCAGCGGCGACACCGACCTGCTGGTGGTCGGGCTCGGCCCGGTCGGGCTCGCCGCCGGGATGATCGGACGCGGCATGGGCGCCCGGAAGGTGATCGGCGTCGAGCCGTCCGAGGCGCGCCGCGACTGGGCCGGGACGCTCGGCGTGTTCGACACGACCCTGCCCGCGGGCGACGGCACCGCCGAAGCGGTCGCCGACCTCACCGGACGCGGCGGCGCGGGCGTGACGATCGACTGCTCGGGGACGCGCCCGGGCCGCAGCCTCGCCCTGGAGGCGGCGGCCGAGTGGGGCCACGTCTCGCTCGTCGGCGAGGGCGGCGACCTGTGCACCGAGGTCTCGGACACGCTGCTGCACAAGCAGCTCACCATCCACGCGTCCTGGGTGACGTCGCTGCCGGCGATGAGCGAGCTGGCGCGCAACCTCGTCGGCTGGAGGCTGCGGCCGGAGAAGGCCGTCAGCGACGTCTTCCCGCTGTCGCGGGCCGACGAGGCGTACGCCCTGGCCGCCGGCACGAGCAAGGGCAAGGTCGTGCTCGTCCCGGACGCGGCGCAGTGACGGCCGGTGTGGAAGAAGCCGTGCGCGTCGAGAGCGACACGTCCGGCCCGTACGAGGTGGTGTGGCTCGGCAACGGGACGCTGCGGCTCGGGGGCGTCCCGGCGCTGGGCGGGCGCCTGCTGAGCCTCGTCCACGACGGTGAGGAACTGCTGTGGCGCAATCCGGCGCTGCTGGACGACCGGCTGCACCCCATCGGCGGGCACCGGCCGGAACCGACCTCGGGGCCGATGGCGAACTGGCACAACTACGGCGGCGACAAGACCTGGCCCGCGCCGCAGGGCTGGTCGTCGGCGGGGGAGTGGGCCGGGCCGCCCGACCCGGTGCTCGACTCGGGCCCGTACACGCGCGAGGTGCGCACGGGCTCCGGGGACGCGGCGCTGGTGCTGGAGAGCGAGCACGATCCGCGCACCGGGCTGCGGCTGCGCCGCGAGATCCGGCTGCGCGCCGGGGAAAGCGGCTACGACCTGCGTGTTTCGGCCGTCAACGCGTCGTCCGGGCCCGTGCGGTGGGCGGTGTGGAACGTCGCCCAGTACCCCGGTGGTGGAACAGTCCATGTCGCGGTGGGGCCGGGCTTCCGCGCACCGGTGGAGCTCGCGGTCGGCACGGCCGCGCCCGGCTGGACGCGTCCGCGCCCGGACACCGTCGAGGTCCCGGCGCAGGACGCCGTCGGCAAGCTCGGCTTCCCCCACGCCGCCGGGCGGCTGGCCTACACGCGGGCCGGGCACCGCCTGACCATGGAGTTCGACGTCCACGACGACGCCCCGTACCCCGACGGCGGCTCGCGCGCCGAGGTGTGGATGGAGCATCCCCTCGACCGTCCGCTGGAGCACCTCGGCGGGCTGGCGCCGCCCGCCCGGATCGTCGAGTGCGAGGCGCTCGGCCCGTGGGAGACGCTCGCGCCCGGCGCGTCCACCGCGCTCGGCATCCGGGTGACGGTGGAACGGGCCGGCGAGAGAGGGGAGACGCCGTGACCGCGAGACGACCGGTCGCCGTCGTCACCGGCGCCGCGCAGGGGATCGGCGCGGCCACCGCCCGCCGGCTCGCCGCCGACGGGTACGCGGTCGCGCTGCTCGACGTGTCCGCGCAGGTCGACGACGTGGCCGCCGAGCTGTCCGCAAGCGGCGCGGCCGTCCTCGGCCTGCGCTGCGACGTGAGCGACCCCGCCGGCTGGGACCGCGCCGTCGCCGCCTGCCGCGCCGGACTCGGGCCGGTGGACGTCCTGGTGTCGAACGCCCTGCGCTACGAGCCCGGCGCGGCCGACGAGATCACCCTCGAATCCTGGCGGGGCCAGCTCGACGTCACCCTCACCGGGACCTTCCTCGGCGTCCGCGCGACCCTCCCCGACCTGCGCGCCAGCGACCGCGCCTCCGTCGTGATCGTGTCGTCCGTGCACGCCGCGTTCGGGCTGCCGGGACGCCCGGCGTACGCCGCCGCCAAGGCCGGGCTGACCGGGCTGACCCGGCAGCTCGCCGCCGAGTACGGGCCGGGCGTCCGGGTGAACGCGGTGCTGCCCGGCCCGGTCCTCACCGCGCAGTGGGACGGGATCGGCGAGGCCGACCGGCGGCGCAGCGCCGCCGAGACCGCGGCGGGGCGCCTCGGCCGCCCGGAGGAGGTCGCGGCGGCGATCGCGTTCCTCGCCGGCCCGGACGCCTCGTTCGTCACCGGCGTCTCGCTGCCGGTGGACGGGGGCTGGAGCATCACCAAGGGATCCGCATGAAGATCACGAGAGTGGAGACGTTCCTCGTCCCGCCGCGCTGGCTGTTCTGCCGGGTGGAGACCGACGACGGGCTCGTCGGATGGGGCGAGCCGGTCGTGGAGGGCCGGGCCGACACGGTCCGCGCCGCCGTCCACGAGCTGGCGGACCTGCTGCTCGGCGCCGACCCGCGCCGCGTCGAGGACCTCTGGCAGACCATGACCAAGGCGGCGTTCTACCGGGGCGGCCCGGTGCTGTCCAGCGCGGTCGCCGGGCTCGACCAGGCGCTGTGGGACATCCTCGGCCGCTCGCTCGGCGTCCCGGTGCACCAGCTGCTCGGCGGCGCGGTCCGCGACCGCGTCCGGGTGTACGGCTGGATCGGCGGCGACGAACCGGGCGAGGTGGGCGACGAGGCCGCCGCGCAGATCGCCGCCGGGCTGACCGCCGTGAAGATCAACGCCTCCGGGCGGGCCGCGGCGCTGCCGCCGCCCGCGCAGATCGACGCGATCGTGCGGCGGGCCGCGACCGTCCGGGAGGCGATCGGGGACGAGGCCGACTTCGCCGTCGACTTCCACGGCCGTATCACGGTGCCCGCCGCGCGGCGGCTGATCCCCCTGCTGGAGCCGTACCGCCCGCTGTTCGTGGAGGAGCCGGTGCTGCCGGAGCACACGCACCGGCTCGCGGACGTCGTCGCGTCCACCACCACCCCGATCGCGTGCGGCGAGCGGCTGTTCTCCCGCGCCGAGTTCCTGCCCGCGCTGCAGGCCGGCGTCGCGGTCGTCCAGCCCGACCTGTCGCACGCCGGCGGGATCTCCGAGGTGCGGCGGATCGCGTCGCTGGCCGAGGTGTACGGGGCGCTGTTCGCCCCGCACTGCCCGCTCGGCCCGCTGTCGCTCGCCGCGAGCCTGCAGGTGGCGTTCGCGACGCCGAACTTCCTGATCCAGGAGCAGAGCATCGGCATCCACTACAACCACGGCGCCGAGGTGCTCGACTACCTGGCCGACCGGTCGCCGTTCGCGTTCGTGGACGGCTCGATCGAGCGCTGGGACGCGCCGGGCCTGGGCATAGAGATCGACGAGGACGAGGTGCGCCGCGCCGACCGGACCGGGCACCGGTGGCGCCCGCCGGTCTGGCGGCACCCGGACGGAGGGCACGCGGAATGGTGAACACGGCGAACACGGCGAACACGGCGAACACGGCGAACACGGCGAACACGGCGGGCACGATCGCCGAAGAACTGGAGCGGCGCCGGCTGGTCGCCATCGTCCGGGGCCCGGACCCGGCGGCGGCCGCCCGCACCGTCCTGACCCTCGCGGAGGAGGGCGTCACGCTGATCGAGGTGTCGCTGAGCGGCGCCGGCGCCCTGGGCGTGATCGAGGAGGTCGCGGGCAGGACCGCCGGCGCCGCGCGGATCGGCGCGGGCACCGTGCTGACCGCGGACGACGCGCGCCGCGCCCGCGACGCGGGCGCCGAATACGCCGTCACGCCGGCGCTCGGCGCGGGCGTCGACGAGGCGCTGCGGCTCGGCCTCCCCGTCCTCGCCGGGGCGCTCACCCCGACCGAGGCGGCCGCGGCCGTCGCCGCCGGCGCGACCGCCGTCAAGCTGTTCCCGGCGAGCGCGCACGGCCCCGGCTACCTCACCGCGCTGCGCGACCCGTTCCCGGACGTCCCGTTCGTCCCGGTCGGCGGCGTGGGGGAGGCGGAGGCCGCCGAGTACCTGCGGCGCGGCGCCGTCGCGGTCGGCGTCGGCTCGCCCCTGTGCGGGGACGCGCCCCGAGGCGGCGACCTCGAAGGACTGCGCCGCCGCGCCCGCGCGTTCCTCGCCGTCACGGCCGCGCCGGGCGGGCCCGCGTGACCCGGGTGGACGTCCTCACCGCCGGGGAGGCGATGATGGCGCTGCGCGCCACGGGCCCGATCCGGCTCGGCTCCGGCTTCACCACCAGCATCGCCGGGGCCGAGAGCAACGTCGCGATCGGCCTGAGCCGGCTCGGCCACACCGCCGCCTGGGCCGGGCGCGTCGGAACCGACGAGGCTGGACACCTCGTCACCCGCACGCTGGGCGCCGAGGGCGTTGACGTCTCGGCCGTCCGCCGCGACGGCACCGCGCCCACCGGCGTGATCATGTTCGAGCAGCGGCTGCCGGACGTCACCCGCGTCCAGTACCTGCGGGCCGGCTCCGCCGGGTCCCGGCTCTGCCCGGACGACGTGGAGGCGCTGCCGTTCGAGCCGCGGATCGTGCACGTCACCGGGATCACCCCGGCGCTCGGCGCGTCCTGCCGGGACGCCGTGACCGCGCTGTGCCGCCTCGCCCGCTCCCGGAACGCGCAGATCAGCCTCGACCTCAACCACCGGCCGCGGCTATGGACCCGGGAGGCGGCCGCCGAGGCGCTCGCCCCGCTCGCCGCCGGCGCCGACCACGTCATCGCGTCCCCCGACGAACTGGCCCTGCTCGGATCCGGTCCACCGGAAAGCATCGCCGCACGGCTGCTGGACGGCGGCGTCACCGAGGTCGTCGTCAAGAACGGCGACGAGGCCCGCTCCTACACCGCGGACGGAACGCGTACCGTGCCCGCCCATCGCGTCAACCCCGTCGACTCGATCGGCGCCGGTGACGGGTTCGTCGCCGGGTACCTGTCCGGCCTGCTGGACGGCCTCGACGCCGAGGCCCGCCTGCGCCGCGCCCACACCGTCGGCGCCTTCGCGGTGCTGACGCGCGGCGACTGGGAGGGTCTGCCCCGCCGCGACGAACTCGACCTCATCGGCCTTCCCGAAGGAGCCGCGCTGCGATGACCTGGACCGTCCTGGAGAACACCGGCCCGTGGGAACTCGGCGAAGGGCTGCGCGCCACGCCCGGCGGCTTCGTCGCCGTCGACCTCCTGGCCGGAAACCTGTACCGCCTGGAGCCCGCCACGCTCCTCGCCTCGGTGCCGTTCCCCTTGGGCGCCGTCGCCCCGGTCCAGGACTCGGACGCGTGGATCGCCGCCGCCGACACCGGCATCGCCCTCCTGAACGGCGACGGCACCGTCGACTGGCTGGCGCGCCCGGAGGACGGCGCCGCCACGCCCATGCGCATGAACGACGGCACGACCGACCTGTCCGGACGCTTCTGGGCGGGCTCGATGGCCTACGACGGCACGCTCGCCGCAGGCTCCCTCTACCGGGTGGAGCACGACGGCACCGTCCACACCGCCATGGACGGCCTGACCATCCCCAACGGCCCCGCCTTCACCCCTGACGGCCGGACTATGTACCTCGCCGACAGCGCCCATGGCGTCATCTACCGTGTCCCTGTCGACCCGTCTTCCGGCGAGCTGGGGGAGCGCGAGGTGTTCGCCCGCGTACCGGACGGCTCCCCGGACGGCATGGCCGTCGACACCGAGGGATGCCTGTGGTCGGCGGTCTGGGGCGCGTCCGCCGTGCACCGCTACGCCCCGTCCGGCGATCTGCTGACGGTGTTCAGGCTTCCCGCGAGCCAGCCTACCAGCGTCGGCCTCTCGCTTGCACCGCCGCACCGGGTCCTGGTGACCACCGCCACCCACGGCCTGGACACTCCGGGGCCTGCAGACGGCCGCGTCCTCACGACCGGAACGACCGCGGGCGGCTACCCGGTCGTCCCCTTCCGGGCCGCGCCCCGCGCCTGACGCCGCCGCACCGGGAACGGCGATTCGCGGGCTCTCGACGGCGATAGCGTTGGGCGGGTGGACGATCGGCCGATCCTGCGATCACTGGGCATCACCTTGGAGGCCTGGCGCGCACTGATGGACCGGCTCACGGCGGCCGACCTCGTGCTCGCCACCCCGAACCCGGGCTGGGACGTCGCCGACGTCATCGGTCACTCGATCGCGGTCACGAGGAAGTTCGCCGCGTTCGCCGCCGGAGCGACCGACCGGCCGCGCACGCCGGAGCACGGCCTCATCGGGGACGATCACCGCACGGCCTTCGACGATGCCGCCGCCGAGGCCCTCGCCGCCTGGCGCGGCGCCGATCCGCGCCGGCAGTGCCATCTGCCCACCTTCCCCGCCGAGCTCGCCGCCGGGATCAACCTGATCGATCTGCTGGCCCACGGCTGGGACATCCGGCAGGCCACCGGCGCGGCCTTCCACTGCCCGGACGAGGTCTGGAGCGCCGGGCTGGACGCCGCCAGGCGCACCGTCGGCGAGCACCGTTCCCCCGAGCACTACGCACCGGAGCTGCCCGTCGAGCCGGACGCGTCAGCGGAGACCCGATTCCTGCGCTACCTCGGCCGACAGGCCGTGCATGTTTGGTGAGCCTTACCTTATAGTCGAGCGGTGCATCCTGCTGAGATCCGGACGGTGACGACCGAGGCCGAGCTGCGCGAGATCGTCCCCGATCCGCCGCGGCCCATCTGGGACAAGGACATCGGCCGGATCGACGAGCACGCGCGCACGATCATCGCGCACTCGCCGTTCGTGCTGCTGGCGACCTCGGACGGGGAGGGGGCCTGCGACGTCTCGCCGCGCGGCGACCCCGCCGGCTCGGTGTTGGTGCTGGACGCGCACCGGCTGGCGCTCGCCGACCGTCCCGGCAACCACCGCGCCGACAGCTTCCGGAACGTGCTGCGCAACCCGCGGGTCGGGCTGCTGTTCCTCGTGCCGGGGATGAACGAGACGCTGCGGGTGAACGGGCGGGCGACGCTCGTGTCGGACGCGCCGTTCTTCGACGACATGGTGGTCCAGGGCAAGCGGCCGCGCCTCGCTCTGCTCATCGACGTCGAAGAGCTGTACATGCACTGCGCGAAGGCGTTCCTGCGCTCGGCCCTGTGGGATCCCGGCACGTGGCCGGACCGCAAGAGCCTCCCCACGCTCGGCCGCATCGCCAAGGACCACATGGGACTCAAGGACCTGTCCGCCGAGCAGATCGACGCGGACCTCGCCGTGGACGCCGCGACGAACCGGTACTGAACCCGCCGCGCCGCCCCCGGCCGCGATCCTCACCACGGCGGTGATTACCGCCCGGTACGGCGTCGAGAAGAATGGGATCCGCGGGTGGCGGCGGTCCGCCGCACGACGTCTCCAGGAGGCACCGATGTTCGGCTTCAAGCTCCTCCCCACCCTCGCGGCCGTGGTGCTCGGCGCGGGCATCGCCACGGGGAACGGGCGGGCCGCGCTCATCGCCGCTCTGGCACTCCTCGCGCTCCAGTGGGTGATCGGGAAGGTTCGCTCGTAGCCGGCGGCTTGGACCGTGCCAGCCAGAGGCCGGTGAACACGGCACCGGCCAGCGTGACGGCGCCGGCCGCGAGGAAGGCGCTGTCGAGCCCGCTCTCGAAGGACGCGCCGCCCGCCTGGCGGGTACGGACGACGGCGCCGAGCACCGCGACGCCGAGGACCGCGCCGATCTGGCGGGTGGTGCTGCTGATGCCGGAGGCGAGGCCGCCCTCCTGCGGGCTGACCGCCTGGATGGCGGCGCCCGTCAGCGGCGACATCGTCAGCGCGAAGCCGGTGCCGACGACCGCCAGCCGCCACCACACGTTCCCGTATCCGGTGCCGGCGTGTACGAGACCCAGCGTCAGCAGCCCGGCCCCGGCGAGGGCCAGGCCTATGGTGACCACGATCCGGAAGCCGTACCGGGCGGCGAACCGGCCCGCGAACGGGCTGACGACCACCATGGCGAGGGACGCGGGCAGGGTCTGCAGGCCGGCGCGCAGGACCGAGCTGCCCTGGACGTACACGAAGAACTGGGAGAAGAAGAAGGACGAGCCCATCAGCGCGAAACCCACCACGATCATCGCCGTGTTCGACACGGTGAACAGCCGCTGCCGGAACAGGCGCAGCGGCAGCATCGGGGCGGGCACGCGGGCCTCCACGACGGCGAAGGCGGCGAGGACGACCACCGCGGCGGCGAAGCTGACCAGGATCACCGGCGACGTCCAGCCGCGGGAGCCGCCCTCGATCAGCCCGTAGGTCAGCGCCCCCACGCCCAGGACGGAAAGGACCGTCCCGGGGACGTCGATCGCCGGGGCCCCGGGGTTGCGGGACTCGTGCAGGACGCGGATCCCGGCCAGCAGCAGCACGGCGCCGATGGGTCCGTTGACCAGGAAGATGGCGGGCCAGCCGAACGCGTCCGCGAGGATCCCGCCGGCCAGCGGTCCGGCGGCCAGGCCGATCCCGCTGAAGCCGGCCCACAGCCCGATGGCCTTGACGCGGTCCTGCGGGACGGGGTGGGCGGCGGCGATCAGGGCCAGCGAGGCGGGGCTCAGCGCCGCGGCCCCGACGCCCTGGGCCACCCGGCCGGCGATCAGCCAGCCGATCGACGGGGCGGCGGCGCACAGCACGGACGCGACGGTGAACACCGCGACGCCGGCCAGGAACACGCGCCTGCGCCCGAAGCGGTCGGCGAAGACGCCGCCGGACAGCAGGAGCATGGCGACGAGCAGCACGTAGGCGTCGACGATCCATTGCAGGCCGCTCATATGGGTGTGCAGCCGCTGCTGCATGTCGGGCAGCGCCGCGCCGACGATCGTGCTGTCCAGCAGGACCATGAACTGCCCCAGGCAGGTCACGGCGAGCAGGACCGCACGGTTCGTCGGGGCGGCGGTTCCGGGTGATCCGGGGGCGCCTTCGGCTGCGCTCAACACGGGCTCCTCTCACGACGCGGGGGACAATACTTCGATAATGCCGAAGTATCGAAGTGTTGTCCAAACGAGGATCCCGGATCATCGAAGCGTCGGGGTATCGTCGGGGCATGCGACCGCTGCCCGAGCCCGCGCGCGAGTCCCTGGCGCTCGCGCCCGTCCTGCACGCCCTCGGCGATCCGGTGCGCCTGGAGCTGGTGCGGCGCGCCTGGGCGCGGCCCGGCTCGACCTGCTCCGCGCTCGCCGACGGCCTGGACGTGCCGCTGTCGACGCTGTCCAACCACTGGCGGATCCTGCGCGAGGCCGGGCTGATCAGCATGGCCGTCGACGGCCGGAACCGGCGGGTCCGGCCGCGCGCCGGCGATCTGGGCGACCGCTTCCCGGGACTGCTCGAGCCGATCCTGCGCCTGGGCGCCGCCGAAACGCAGGACGACGGCCCGTCGTAGCCGCGCTGCGCGGACGCCCTCATCGCCCTGCTCGATATCGGGGACACCATGTCCGGTGCGAGCGAGCTGCGCGCGCGTTCCTACGAGTTGCTCGACGTCGCGCCGGGCGTCGCGGTGGTCGACGTCGGCTGCGGCCCCGGTCGCGCCGTCGCGGAGATGACCGAGCGGGGCGCGCGGGCGGTCGGCGTCGACATCGACGAGCGGATGGTCGCCGCGGCCGGCGAGCGGTGGCCCGCCGCGGGCTTCCGCGTGGCGAACGCCTACGAGCTGCCCTTCGCCGACGGCGAGCTGCGCGGCTACCGGGCCTTCGTCATCGACGCCGCCGACGCCGCGCTCAGCCGCGCCATCGTGCACGCCCGCGCCGACCTGGGGCCGCCGAGGCTGGCTGTTCCTCGCGCTCCCGATGTTCGTCACCGCGGCGACCCGCAGGTGACAGCGGGTGCGCAGGCGCCACCGGTCACCGAGCGGCCAGCCGACCGTTCGTCACGGTCAGTGCGGCTTGGACGCCCTGCGGGCCGCAACCCGGGCCGTCCGCACGGGTGGCCTTCGGCGTGACGAGGAGTTCCTGGTCGACGAACGCGCGGCGGTCGCGGTCGCGCAGGGTGAGCGTGACCTGGACGGGTGATTCGGGCAGATCCGTGATGGCGGCGAATCCGTGCTGACCGCCGTCGGGTGAGGCGGACGCCTCGCAGACGGAGCCGGGCCCGTCGACGTCGCATCCCAGCGGGACGGTCGTCGATGATGGGCGGAAGCCGAGTTCTTTCGTCCTGCACGTTCCGTCCCAGCACACGCGCAGCGACGCGGACGCGACACGGGAGGCGTCCGGAGCGGCGACGTCGACGCTGATGCCCGTCGGCGAGAAGACCAGAGCGCACACGTGGTCCTCAGAGCCGCAGGCGGTGAGGACGAGCAGCGCGGCGGCCAGCGCCACGGAGGAGGTCGTTTTCACGCTCGGCTCCCAGTTCGCTGCAGGGGGACCGGTCAGGGGGCGAGGAACTCGCCGTCGGTGGCCCGGGAAGGGCCTGTCGGCATGGGAACAGGCTCCCACGCCGGAGGCGTGCAATGGGACCCGGTGCGCGCCGGGGCGGGATGTTTGCCGGGTGCGGGGGCGGGGAGCGCAGCACGAGAGGACGAAACGGACGATCGGAAAGGTCGCGGGATGGCCGGCTTGCTGCGAGGAGCGCTGCGGGGCGCCGCCGCCGGTGCGGCGGGCACGACCGCGCTCAACGGCGTCACCTATCTGGACATGGCCCTGCGCGGGCGGCCGGGAAGCGACACGCCCGAGGAGACGGTCCGCGCGCTGTCCGACAAGACCGGCATCCCGGTGCCCGGCGAGGGCGAGCAGCACGACAACCGCATCTCCGGTCTCGGTCCGCTGACCGGGCTCGCGGCCGGCGTCGGCACCGGAGTGCTGCTGGGGATCGTCTCCGGCGCCGGCTGGCGGCCGGGGCGCGCCGTCACCGCCGTGCTGGCCACCGCCGGGGCCATGGTCGGCAGCAGCGGCCCGATGACCGCGCTGGGCGTCACCGATCCGCGTACTTGGCCGGTGTCGTCCTGGATCAGCGACCTGGTCCCGCACGCCGCCTACGGCGCGGTCACCGCCGCGGTCCTGTACGGCCTCGACCACTGACGCGCATTCGAGCGGGGCAGGCCGCTCGGGCCGGAACCGGGAAGGGCCCCGCCATGGGATCGACCGCGATCGGGCAGGAGCCGGGGCTGACGGTCGGCGTGGAGGAGGAGTTCCTGCTGGCCGACGCCGTGACCGGGGAGACCACGGCAAGGGCCGGCGCCGTCCTCGCGCGCACGCGGCACCTTCCCCCGCGCTCCGGTGCGCAGTTCCACGCCGAACTCCTCGGCACGCAGGTGGAGGCGGCGTCCGCGGTGTGCACGGACCTGGCGACGCTGGAGCACCGGCTCGCGGCGGCCCGCGGCGAACTCGCCGAATCCGCCCGGCGCGAGGGCGCGCTGCTGGTCTCCTCGGGGACGGCGCCCCTGCCCGGCCCCGTGCCGCCGACGTCCGAGGGGGAGCGGTTCGCCCGGATCCGCGACCTGTACGCGGGCGTGGTGCGCGACTACGAAGTGTCCGGCTGCCACGTGCACGTCGGCGTCCCCGACCGGGACACCGCGGTCGCCGTCGTCAACCATCTGCGCCCGTGGCTCCCGACCCTTCTGGCGGTGTCGGCCAACTCGCCCTTCGACCGGGGGTCCGACACGGGCTACGCGAGTTGGCGGATGGTCCAGCAGGCCCGCTTCCCCGGCGCCGGGCTGCCGCCCTGGTTCCCGTCCGCCGCGGCCCACGACCGGGAGACGGTCCGGCTCGCCGAATGCGGGGTGGTCGTGGACCCCGCCATGTCGTTCTGGCTGGCGCGGCCCTCGCCGCACCTGCCGACGGTGGAGGTCCGCGCGGCCGACGCCGTGCCGACCGGCGACGAGGCCGTCCTGCAGGCCGCCCTGACCCGCGGGCTGGTGCGGACCGCGCTGGCGGAACTGGCGGCGGGACGGCCCGCGTCGCGCGCGCCGGACGACCAGGTCGGGGCTGCCGCCGTCTGGGCGGCGGCGCGCTACGGCCTGGCGGGCGAGGGCGTCCATCCGATCGAGGAGCGGCGCGTCCCGGCGGCACGGCTGGCCGCCGCGCTGCTCGAGCATGTGGCGTCCGCGCTGGAGGAGACCGGCGACCTCGGCCGGACGCGCGAGCTGCTCGGACGCGTCCTGCGCGCGGGAACGGGCGCCGACCACCAGCGCCGGGCCGCGGCCGGAGGCATGCGCGCGCTCGTCGGGGCGCTCGCCCGGCGAACGTCTCCGGACCCTTCCACCGCGAACGGTGACGCAGCCCACGGCGGCGGCCGAATGGACGGGATCGGAGCGGGTACCGCAGGTCCATCGCCCGAGACGGCCCGCTGATCGACGAGGGAGGGGACATGACGACCGCCGCGACGAGCCCGCCCCGGGCCGGCGAGCGGCCGCCGCTGCCCGCCCCGCGCGGGCCGCTGTCGGAGGCCGTGCTGGCCGCGCTCGCCCGCCTCGGGCCCGCGGACCCGGCACCGATGCTCGACGCCGCCGCGTCCTCCCGGGAGGACGCCGATCCGTTCGGCGACGATCTGCACCTGGCCCTGTACGTCTGCTACGAGCTGCACTACCGCGGTTTCGGCGGTGTGGACGACGGCTGGGAATGGGCGCCCGGGCTCCTCGCGTTCCGCGGCGAGCTGGAGCGCCGCTTCCTGACGGCCCTCCGCGCGGAGACCGGACCCGGCGACGATGTGGACGGCGTCCTGACCGAGGTGCTCGCCGAGCCGGCCGACGCGTACGGCGTCTCCCACTACCTGCGCGAGGAGGGGGAGTGGTGGCACATGCGCGAACACGCCGTCCACCGCTCCGCCTACCACCTCAAGGAAGCCGACCCGCACGCCTGGCTGATCCCCCGCCTGCGCGGGCAGGCGAAGGCCGCGCTGGTCGCGGTGGAGTTCGACGAGTTCGGCGGCGGCCGCGGCGAGGCCATGCACGCCCGGCTGTTCGCCGACCTCATGGAGGACCTCGGCCTGGATCCGTCCTACGGCCGGTACCTGGACCTGGTTCCGGGGCGGATGCTCGCGATCGTCAACATGATGTCGCTGTTCGGTCTGCACCGCGCGCTGCGCGGCGCGATGGCCGGGCACTTCGCCGCCGCCGAGATCACCACGGCGCCCGCGGCGCGCCGGATGGCCGCCGCGCTGGAGCGCCTCGGCGCGAGCCCGCGCTGCGTGCGCTTCCACACCGAGCACATCGAGGCCGACGCCGTGCACGAGCAGGTGCTCCGGCACGACGTCCTCGGCGACCTGCTGGCCCGGGAGCCCGCCCTCGCGTGCGACGTGGTGTTCGGCGTCCGCGCCACCGGGTTCCTGGAGGACCGGTTCGGCGAGCACCTGCTCGCGTCGTGGCGGGAAGGCCGCACCTCGCTCCGCCAGGCGCTCCCGACCGGAACGGGCTAGTCGCCGGCGGGCCTGCGGCGGGGCTTGCGGCGATGGCTGGTGTCGCAGAACGGGTAGCGCCGGCTCCGGCGGCACACGCACAGCGCGACCATGAACCGGTCGGACGACACGGTCGTGCCGTCCGGCAGCTCGATCTCCACGGGTCCCTCCACCAGCACGGGCCCGTCCGCGTCCAGCCGGACCCGGCGGGGGGCGGGACGGTCAGTTCCGGTCGGCACGGACCACCACCAGTTCCTCGGACGCGTCACCGGGCTCGGTGAGCCCGGCGGCCTCCAGGTCGGCGGCCCGGGCCCGCAGCACCGGGCCGTACGGCTGCGTGCGCCGCGCCGCGACCGACGCCGACATCCCCTGGGCCCGCAGCGCGTCCAGCGTCGCCTGGACGCCGGAGACGGCCGACTGCACGATCAGCAGCGTGCCGCCGCGGCGGAGCCGGCCGGGCGCCCGCTCGCAGATCCGGTCGAGCAGCGCCCGGCCGTCCGGGCCGCCGTTCCACCAGCGGGCGGCGCGGCCCGGGGGCGCGGACCCGCTCGGCACGTACGGGGGGTTCGTCACGATGACGTCGAACGCCTGGCCGGCCACCGGGCCGAACAGATCGCCCCGCAGGACCCTGACCGGCAGCCGGTTCAGCCGGGCGTTGGCCCGGGCGGCCAGCACGGCCCGCGCGGACAGGTCCACCGCCGTGACCCGGCCCGCCCCGGCCCGTGCCGCGGCGAGCGCGAGCGCGCCGGTGCCGGTGCACACGTCCAGCACGCGGGCGCCCTTCAGCAGCGGAGCCTTGCGCAGGACCTCCGCCAGCAGGAAGGTGTCGCCTTGGGGCGCGTACACCCCTGGCGGCTTCATCAGCCTCATCCCTCCCGGCTACCCCGCACCTCGCCGCCAAACATGGCCGGGCGCCCGGGGCCGCCGGGACCGCGGCCTGCCGCGCAGGCGCTGGACGGGGCGGCGGCCTCCGGCCACGCCGCGCCGGGGGCGTGGCCGGAGGAGCCCGGTCAGTAGTTGGGGTTGTTGGTCGTCGGGATCTGGATGCTGATCGGGTAGTTGGCGCCGGACAGCACGAGCAGGACGCCCTGCCGGATGATCTCGTCGAACACCCAGTAGAACTCCCGCAGCTCCTTGGGCGCCTTCGTGATGTCGAGGATGCCCTCGCGGACGGCGACGAACGGCGGCCAGAGGTTCTCGAAGACCGGGTCCCACACCGGCTCCTTCGGGATCTTCAGCCAGGTCGCGATCTCGTCGCCGAGCACGTAGCGGGTGAGCGCGCCGAGGATGTGCTTGGTGAGGATGCCGCCGTCGATGAAGGCGGCGAGGTTCAGCAGGATGTCGGCGAGCTTGATGCCCTCGGGGGTGGGCGCCAGGATCGGGTCGAGGACCTGGGCGGCCTGCGCGTTCGCCTCGTCCCACGACTTCGGGATGTACTCGTCCTTGATGCCGAGCATGTGCGCGGCGAGCTGCCAGGAGTGCAGGAACGCCGCGGACTCGTCGTCGGGGACCGCCACCTTCCACTTGGCGAACTGCTTCATGACCGTCGTCGGCAGGCTGTGCCAGGTGACCATCATGTCGGCCTGGCTGATCGGGATCTTCTCGTCGGCGACCTTGGTCCAGTACGCGGACTTCGGCAGCAGGTTGCGCACGCCCGCGTGGGCCAGCCGCGTCTTGACGCAGGTCACGATCATCTCGCCGTCGGGCTGGAATGCCTGCTCGGTGCCGATGTCGTAGCCGAGCTTGGCGGTCTTGGTGATGCGGTCGCGCATGTCCGCGCCGCCCTTGGAGTAGTAGACCGCGCGCGCCTCGTGCGGGATGGCCGTGCTCATCATCCCGCTGGCGAAGCCGTAGGTGACGCCGAGGTACAGCCCGCGCTTCTGGTTGAACTCGAACGCCTTGGCGAGCTTGGCCTGGTCGGTCCACGCGGGCAGCTGCCGGGCACGTTCCACGAAGTCGCGCAGGTCGGCGGGGAGGCCCGCCGGCAGCGCCTGGCTGTTCTTGGTCCAGGTCTTCAGCAGCTCGTTCACCTTGGGCACGTCGCCGCGTTTGAGCAGCGCGGCGACCAGCGAGTCGGCCTCCTCGTCCCACACCCACTTGGGGTCGGCGCCCTCGCCGCGGCCGACGACCGAGCCTTCGGGCGACCACGTCCACAGTGCGTTCGCTCGCGCGGGCGTCGCGACGGTCAGCGCGCCGAGCGCGCCGAGCGTTCCGCCGGCCATCAGCACGCTGCGCCTGCTGGGTTTCTCCATGCCTTCGCTCCTCCTCGGGGGCCAGAGCACCTTCCTGATACGCGGGGTGACGCATCGTCGCGGCCCGCCTGAAGCACGCGGGAAGCCGGCGGCCCGCCGCGGCGGCGCGCGAAGCGCGGTTCGGGCGCCCGCCGCGGCAAGGGACACACTCCGGTTTCCAGTGAGCCACCCGGAACACTAGACCGTTATTGGCGTTCCGCCAATAGTTGCTGACGATCTGGCCGTGATGCGTGGAGATCGGCGGGCCGCGGTCCCGTGCCGGACGCTCTACTGACGCTCTGATAGTCACTATTGGCGTAGCGCCAATTAGTGCTCTAGGGTATCCGTGCCCGACGACGACCGAGGAGGTGATCGGCGTGGCCGTCGCCTACCTGCCCGGCCGTGTCCACGGGCTGCTCAGCGAGGTCGGCGAGCTGTTCGTCATCGCGCTGGAGGGGCTGCGGCGCACCTGGGACGTGCGCCGCTGGTTCTGGGAGTTCGCCGAGCAGGCGTGGTTCCTCGCGCGGGTGACGAGCCTGCCGGTGATCCTCGTGTCGCTGCCCCTGGGCGCGACCGTGGCGCTGCAGGTGGGGCAGCTGGCCGCCCAGCTCGGCGCGCAGTCGGCGACCGGGGGAGCGGTCGTCGTGGGGCTCGTGCGCGAGGTCGCGCCGATCGCCGCCGCGCTGATCATCGCGGGCGCGGGCGGGTCGGCGATGACCGCCGACATGGGCGCCCGCCGGATCCGCGACGAGCTCGCGGCCATGGAGACCATGGCGGTCAACCCGGTGCACCGGCTCGTCACGCCGCGGCTGTGGGCGTCCAGCCTCGTCTCGACGCTGCTGGCCTCGCTCGTCATCGTCTCCGGCGCCGCCGGCGGCTTCGTATTCAACGTCCTGCTGCAGGACGTCACGCCGGGCGCCTACTTCGACGGCGCGGTGTCGCTGCTGCAGGTGTCCGACCTGGCCGTGACCCTGCTGAAGGCGTGGCTGTTCGGGCTGGTCGCCGCGGTCGTGGCCTGCTACATGGGGATGAACTGCGCGCAGAGCCCGGTCGGCGTGGGCCGTGCCGTGAACCGGGCGATCGTGGTCGCCTTCATGCTGGTGTTCGCCCTCAACTACGTGATCACGACGGTGTACTTCGTCGCGTTCCCGCCCAAGATCTGATGGCGGGCTCGATCTCCGCCGGGCGGGCCGGCCGGAGCGGTGTGCGCGCGGCGGGACGGTTCGCGGCGCGGACCGGCGACCTCGCGCAGTGGCCGGTGTTCGTCTACCGGGTCCTGCTGTACTCGGCTCGCGACCTGGTCTGGCACCGCAAGTACGCGCGGACGGTGGCCCGGCACGTCAGCGACGTGGTCGTCGGCGCGGGCGCGACCGTGGTCGGCGGCGGCATGATCTTCGTGATCTTCACGATGGCGTTCTTCGTCGGCACCGAGGTGGGCCTGCAGGGCTACACCGGGCTGGAGTCGATCGGCGCGCAGTCGTTCATGGGGCTGGTCGGGTCGTTCGCCAACGTCCGCGAGATCACCCCGGTGATCGCGGCGACGGCGCTCGCCGCGCAGTGCGGGTCGGCGTTCACCGCCGAGCTCGGCGCGATGCGGATCTCCGAGGAGATCGACGCGCTGGAGGTCATGGGCATCGGGTCGTTCGCCTACCTGGTGTGCACGCGGGTCGTGGCCGCGCTGATCGCGCTCGTCCCGCTGTACCTGATCGCGCTGTTCGCGAGCTTCTTCGCGACCCGGCTGATCAGCACGGAGTTCTTCGACCTGGCGCCCGGCGTCTACGACTACTACTTCCGGCTGTACCTGCCGACGATCGACCTGGTCTACAGCTCCGTCAAGGTGGCGATGTTCGCGTTCGCCGTCATCACCATCCACTGCTTCTACGGCTACTACGCCACCGGCGGGCCGGCCGGGGTCGGGCGCGCGGCGGGCCGGGCGATCCGGCTGTCGATCGTGACGATCGTGACGCTGAACCTGCTGCTGTCGTACGTGTTCTGGGGCAACGGCGCGACGGTGAGGCTGAGCGGATGATCGACGAGGAGCTCTCCCTGCCCCGCCGGCTGCTGATCACGGCGCTGACGCTGGCCGCGGTCGCGCTGCTGCTGTGGGTGCTGGTCGCCAAGCCGTTCCAGGGCGGCGGGACGGTGCTGACCGCCGAGTTCGGCCGCGCCGGGCAGGGGCTCGGCAAGGGCGCCCCGGTGAAGGTCCGCGGCGTCCAGGTCGGCTCGGTGCAGCGGGTGCGGCTGGGCGAGGACGGCAAGGCGCGGCTGACGCTGCGGCTCCGCTCGGGGACGCGCGTCCCGGACACGGTCACCGCGTCGATCGAGCCGGCCTCCGCGTTCGGCCCGAAGTTCGTGGACCTGGTCCCGGGCGCGCACGAGGGCGCCGGCCCCTATCTCGCCTCGGGCGCGAGGATCGCGCGCACCTCCGATCCGCAGGACCTGTCGGACCTGCTCGCGGACGCCGACCGGCAGCTCGGCGCGATCGCACCCGAGGACGTCTACACGATCGTCCACACCACCGCGCAGGGGCTGGACGGGCAGGGCGCGAAGCTGGCCGCCACCATCGACCAGACCGGCGTCCTGCTGAACGTCGCCTACAAGCACCGCGAGGACGCCCGCCGGTTCATCTCCGACGGCGCGGCGCTGAGCGGCGCGCTGTCCGGCTCGGGAGACGAGATCACAGGGATCAGCGCGGACGCCAACGCGCTCATCACCGCCGCGGCGAGCGGCCGCAAGGGACGGCTCGGCGACTTCGCCGACCGGCTCTCCGCCCTGTCGGTGCTGGTCGCCCACGGCTTCGACAAGCGCGGCGGGCAGCTCGGCGAGGCGTTCCGCAGCGGCGAGCGCGCCGCCGCGGTCATCTACTCCCAGCTCGGCCTGCTCGGGGACGCGGTCCGCACCGGCAACCGCCTGCTCCCGCTCTACCAGGAACTGGCCACGACACCGGGACCGGGCGGCAAGCACTACCTGGCGTCCGAGGCGTACCTGCCGAGCGATCCGTGCGCGCTGATCCTCGGCCTGTGCGGTCCGGGCACGGGCGCGAAGGGAGGCCGGTGACATGGCCCGCCTCGGTGCGGCCCGCCCCTGGAGGGCGCGGCTGAGCGAGCAGGCGCGGGCGCGCGCCGGCGTCATCGTCCGGCTGACCGCGTTCCTGCTGGTGACCGGGTTCCTCACGCTGTTCATCGGCATGCAGATCGCGCGCGTGGGGCTCGGCGGCGGCTGGCACCTGTCGGCGACCTTCGACGACGCGAGCGGCCTGTCGAAGGGCGACCAGGTCAAGATCGCCGGCGCGCCGGTCGGCCGCGTCGACGGGGTGCGGGTCGTGGACGGCCGCGCCCGGGTCGACATGACCGTCCGCGACTCGGTGCGGGTGCCGTCCGACAGCGAGGCCGCGATCCGGTGGCGGGACGCGATGGGACGCCGCGTCGTCTACCTCATCCCCGGCACGAGCCCGGCGAGGATGCGCTCCGGCGCCCACATCGCCCGCACCCGGTCCGTCGTCGACGGCAGCGCGCTGCTGGACGGGCTCGCACCGCTCACCAAGAGCCTCGACCCGAAGCAGGTGAACACGGTGCTCACCTCGCTCGCACAGGCCCTGGACGGCAACGCCGGCGGCATCGACCGGCTGGTCGGCAACGTCGACCGGCTGTCGTCCACGATCGCCGAGCGCCGCGGCACCCTCAAGCAGATGCTGTCGGACTACGCGACCGTCACCGAGCTCATCGCCCGCCGCGACAAGCAGATCAGCGCGGCCACCGACGACCTGGTCAGCCTCAGCGGCGCGTTCCCCGACGACCGGCGGCTGATCGACGACACGATCGTGCAGCTCGCCGCGCTGGCCCGCACGTCCGACGCCGTCCTCGCGGGCAACGGCGACCGGCTCGCCGACGTCATCGCGAAGCTCTCCGCCTTCACCGCCGGCGTGCACCGCAACGACGAGACCGTCGCGAACGTGCTCGGGTCGGCGACGCCGAAGCTTCAGCACATCTTCTCCGCCGTCGACAACGGCCGCTACATCGAGGTGGCCGTCCCCTGCCTCAGCCTCGCCGCCCCGCCGTGCCCGTACCCGACGCGGCTCCCCGGCCCGAGGGAGAGCGGGAAGCCGATCGACTCGGCGGGCGCCCTGGAGAACCTCATGGTCGGAGGCGGCACATGGCACTGAAGTCCTTCCGCGACCGCAACAAGATCGTCGTCGGGCTGGTGTCGGCGACGGCCCTGGTCCTGCTCCTCGTGTCGGTGTTCCTGGTCGGGACGAAGGGCCTGCTCCGGGACCGCTACACCGTCACCGGCGTGTTCGCCGACACCGGCGGACTGTCCTCCGGCGACGACGTCCGGGTGGCCGGGGTCCGCGTCGGCGAGGTCACCGGCGTCCGCCCGGACTTCCGGCGCGGCCAGGTTCTCGTCACCTGGAAGGTCGACTCCGGCGTGGACCTCGGGCCGTCCACCAGCGCGCAGATCGAGGTGGCGAACATCCTCGGCGGCCGGTACCTGCGGCTGTCCGGCGCCGTCACCACCCCGCACCTGGCCGACCTGCCGCCCGCGAAGCGGCGCATCCCGCTCGACCGGACGCAGGTGCCGACCACGGTCAACGACGTCCTCAACACCTCCACGCGGACGGTCGCGCGGCTCGACACCCGCTCCATCAACACGATCGTCTCGGAGCTGCAGGGCGTCGACGCCGAGCACCGCGGACGCCTGTCCCGCACCCTGGTCAACCTGTCGAAGCTCGCCGAGACGGTCGACGGCTCCAGCCCGCAGATCAAGCGGATGCTCGCCGGCGGCGACCGCATCCTGGCCCTCGCGCACGCCAAGGACCAGCAGCTCGACCGGCTGCTCGGCAACATCCAGGCGATGTTGGACGAACTACAGCGGCGCAAGGCGGAGCTGGCGGCGTTCCTCGGCGGCGGCAGCCGCACCGTGGCGACCCTCACCAAGCTCATCGACGACCACCAGGCGCAACTGGTGGCGGTCATGTCCGACCTGCGCGGCACGCTCGGCACGCTCCGCCCGCAGACCGGCGCGTTCAACGACCTGCTCGCCTGGGCGGGCCCCACGCTCAGCGGCCTCGCCGGAACCGGCGGCTACGGGCCGTGGCTGGAGGTCGTCGCGACCGGGCTCGGCCCGCTGTCCCCGCAGGACCTCGCGCAGCTCGCCCGCCTCGCCCCCCAGGGAGAACGATGATGCGACGCCTCGTCCCGGCGCTCGCGGCACTGGTGCTGGCCGCGACCACGGGCGGATGCACGGTGACCGGAGATGGCGGCACCTACAAGCTGACCGTCTACTTCGCCAAGACGCCGTCGCTGTACGAGCGATCCCGCGTGAAGGTCATGGGCGCCGACTCCGGCACGAT
Source organism: Actinomadura montaniterrae (assembly GCF_008923365.1). GTDB lineage: Bacteria > Actinomycetota > Actinomycetes > Streptosporangiales > Streptosporangiaceae > Spirillospora > Spirillospora montaniterrae. Next base: position 44,575 of record NZ_WBMR01000009.1, on the reverse strand, counting down.
CACCTCCATCAAGGACGAGCAGACGCGCGTCCGCGTGGACCTCGCCGTCAAGCGGTCGGTGCCGGTGCCCGACGGCGTGCACGCCGCCATCGCCTCCGACAACGCGCTCGGCGAGCGGTACGTGCTGCTCCACCCGGTCTGGAAGCCCGGCATGCGCAGGGCCGCGCCCGGCGCCGTCATCCCGCAGTCGCGCACCGAGCTGCCCGTCGAGATCGACGAGGCGCTCGACGCGTTCGCCAAGCTGAACCGCTCCATCGACCCGAAGCAGCTCGGCTCGGCCCTGCACCGCGGCGCGGACGGCCTGCGCGGCCACGGCGGCGACATCAACGTCGCGCTGGGCGCCACGTCCCGGCTGACCGGCGACCTCGCCGCCCAGGACCGGCAGATCGTGTCTCTGGCGAGGAACCTCCGGGCGGTCGCGGCGAGCCTCAACGGGCGCGACGAGCAGCTGTCGCAGCTCATCGCCTCGTTCTCGACCACCAGCGGCACGCTTTCCGCGGAACGGACGAAACTGCGCGACTTCGTCGCCGGACTCGCCGCCGCCATCCGCAAGAGCGACGTCCTCATCACCGACTACCGCGAGACGCTGCCGAGCACCGTCGCGGACCTGTCCAACATCGTCCTCACGCTCAAGGGCAACGCGCGGGGGCTCAACCAGGCCATCCAGGGCCTCGGGCGGTTCGCCGACGTCGCGGTGAAGGCGTGGAACCGCAAGCAGCACGTCGCCACCATCCGCGTGCTCGTCCACGCCACCCTCCGCACCTGGCTCCAGCCGCTGTTCACCGCGATGGGCTGGGGCACGGTGCCCTGCGTCCCGGACAACCCGGCGCTCGGCAACTGCGTGCCGAACGGAAAGGCGGGCAAATGAGACGCCACGCCGTGGCCTGCTGCGCCCTGGCCGCCGCGCTGACCGCCGGTGCGGGCGGATGCTCGCTCCAGACGGTCGGGGCGCCGCGCGGGGACATGACCCTCTCGGCGACGTTCGACGACGTGCAGAGCCTCGTCGTCGGCCACAGCGTCCAGGTCTCGGACGTGCGGGTCGGCACCGTGACCGCGATCGGGCTGTCCGGCTACCGCGCCAAGGTGACCATGTCGCTGAAGAGTGACCGGCGCGTCCCGGCCGGCACCACCGCCACGATCGCCAAGTCGTCGCTGCTCGGCGAGAACTACGTCCGGCTGGACCTCCCGCCCGGACGCGACATGCGCACCGGGCCGTTCCTGCGCAGCGGCGCCGCGATCGTCCAGACCTCCGTCCAGCCCGACCTGGAGCAGGTCAGCGAGAAGGTCGGGCCGCTGATCGCCGCGCTCGGCGGGCAGGACCTCGCGACCATCGCCGACGAGTCCGCGACCGCGCTCGACGGCAAGGGCCGCGAGCTCAACACGCTGATCAAGCGGGCCGCCGACGTCACCGACGGCTACGCCGCCGCCAGCGCCGACCTCGGCCGCGCCCTGGACTCGCTCGGCAGGCTCGGCGACTCCCTGGCGAAGGGCAGGAGCGACCTCGGCCGGCTCCCCGGCAACGTCGCCCTCGCCACCCGGCGGCTCCAGGACGAGCGCCACCGCATCAAGGTCTCCATCCAGCGGCTCGAGCAGCTCGCCCGCTCGGTCAACGCGAAGGTGCAGCAGCGGCACGCCAAGCGGCTGGCCGTCCTGCTGGGACGCGCCGACCAGCTGCTCGCCGCGGCGCTGCATGGCCGCGACGACCTGAAGGCGATCGCCGCCAACGTGCTGACGTTCCTGCGCGGCCCGTCGGTCTCCTCCAGCGGCCAGGCCCTGCTGTTCATCTGGATCAAGGGCTTCCTGCCGTCGTCCGGCACGACGACCGGCATGGCGACCGGCAAGGCGACCGGCAAGGCGCCCGCCGCGGCCCGCCCGCAGGCGCGGTCGCTGACCGGACTCCTCGGACCACGACCATGAGGACACCGCCGTTGAAGCTCCCGCAGGTCAAGCAGCCGCGGATCGTCGTCAACCTGGTCTTCTTCGCGCTGCTCGGCGCGCTCCTCGCGGTCTGGGCCGTCCGCAACATCATCACCGTCGACGCCCTGGAGCGGCCGTTCCCGGTGACCGCCGACTTCGCGTCCTCGCCCGGCCTGCACCGCGACCTGGAGGTCACCCACCTCGGCGTGAAGGTCGGACGCGTCGGCGGTGTGGCACTGCGCGACGGCCACGTCGAGGTCCGCATCGAGATGGACCGCAGCGTCCACGTCCCGGCGGGCGCGGGCGCGCAGGTGCTCCGCAAGTCCGCGATCGGCGAGCCCTACATCGAGCTGACCTCGCCGAAGACGCCGGGCGGGGGATACCTCAAGGCCGGCGACCACATCCCCCTCGCCCGGACGTCCGGCACGACCGACTACAAGCAGCTGTTCACCGGGCTCAGCGACACGCTCAAGGCCGTCGACCCGCGCGACGCGCAGACCCTGTTCCACGAGGCGGCGACCGGCCTCCAGGGCCGCGGCACCGCGCTCCACGACATGATCGGCGACACCGACCGGCTCACCGCCACGCTCGCCGCCGAGGCCCCCACGCTCGACGCCCTCGCCACGCAGCTCACCCAGCTCACGAGCACCCTCACCCGGCACCGCTACCAGCTGGTCTCCGGCGTCAACGACCTCGCCGCGTTCACCGCGACGATGCGGCAGGCCCGGCAGGACCTCGACAGCGTCCTGGCGCGAGGCCCAGGCACCCTCGGCGACCTCGACGCGCTCCTGGAGTCCGCCCGGCCCGGCCTGGACTGCCTGCTGTCGGCGGCCGCCGTCCCGACCGCGCCGGTCTTCGACGCCGCCAACCAGGCGAAGATCAACCACGTCCTGCGGATGGTCCCCACGCTCCAGGCGCTGGTGTCGGACGTCCGGGTCAAGGAAGGCAAGGGCAGCGCGCTGCGCACCACCGCGGTGATCACCGTGGCGGGCCCGCCGCAGGCCGCCGAGTACGCCGCCCCCACGCGCAAGCCCACCGCGCCGGCCCTCGCCCTCTGCCCCGCGACCGCCGGGAAGGGCTCCGCGAAGTCCGGCGGCAGGCCGCCTTCCGGAAGCGGCTCGGCTGCGACGGCTCCCGCGCAGGAGCGGACGCCCGCCGCGCTCGCGACCCGTCCGGTCAGCGCTGCCGGCGACCGCCGCTCCCCGCTGTCGCGCGCACTGCCCCTGCTGCTGCCCGCGCTCGCCGCCGTGGTGGTGCTGGCCGTCGCCGCCAACGTCGTCAGGACGCTCGTGCGCCGCCGATCCGGCTTCCGCCGATGAATGGAGGACCAGTGAAGACCGACACCACCGAGGACATCCGCTCGCCGTCCGCCGAAGAGACCGACACCGAAGAGACCGGCACCGAAGAGACCGGCACCGAAGGGACCGGCACCGAAGGGACCGGCACCGAAGGGACCGGCACCGAAGGGACCGGCACCGAAGAGACCGATGCCGAAGAGACCGATGCCGAAGAGACCGATGCCGAAGAGACCGACACCGAGGAGACGGCGAGCGACGAGGCGAAGGCCGAAGAGACCGAGGCCGACGAGACGGCCGCGCCCGAAGGCCGGGCGGGCCGGCGCGGGCGGATCGCCGGCCTGCTGACCGGGCAGGTCGCCGCCAAGCTCCTCGTCGTCGCGGTCCTGATCGCCTCGATCGTCACCGCGGGCCTGCAGTGGCACCGGGCGGACAAGGCCGACACCCGCGAGGACGTGCGGCGGCAGGTCGGCGACAGCGCGGGCAGGTTCGGGCAGGCGCTGCTCAGCTACGACCACACCCGGCTCCAGGCCGCCCGCAACAGGGTGCTGTCCCTGGCGTCGGACGACTTCGCCAAGACCTACGACCAGGCCTTCACCGGCGGGCTCGAAGGCATCATCACCAAGCTCAAGGCGGACGCGTCCGCGACCGTCCGCACCGTCTACGTCGGCGACGTCGACGGGAGCAACGCCCGCGCCGTCGTCGTGATGGACAGCGAGGTGCACAGCACCGCCGGCACCCGCAGCGTCCTCGGCTCCTACCTCGACATGAAGCTCGCCCGCAGCCACGGGACCTGGAAGGTCACCGAGGTCACCTCGATCGGCGCGGCCAACGAGAGCATGACCGACCCCGACGGGAAGCAGCAGACGACCCCCACGCAGCCGGAGCCGTCGACGTCGCCCGGCGGCTGACACGGCCGCTCGGCGGCCCGGAGGCGACCTCGCCGAGATCGCGGCGGCTCAGTCTCGGCCAGGGCCGCCGCACTCCGCTAGTGGGATTCCTTGTACTGGGCGAGGAGGGCTTCGAGGCTGCTCACCATGAAGGTGTAGTACTCGTGCATCTGGCGGAGCCGTTCGCGCTGGCGTCCGGGCAGGCCGGTGCTGCGCGCGTGCGCGCTCTCGGCCAGCGCGAGCAGTTCGGCCGTCGCGTCCAGCTGGTGCTGGAGGCAGCCGGCCCAGGCGTCGTCGCGCCATTCGTAGACGTAGTGGCGGGAGCCGGGCTGTTTGAACCGCCGGACGGTCCCGTTCTCCACCAGCAGGCGCGTCATCTCCGACATCGACCCCTTGCTGGCGTACAGTGCCGCCTGCAGTTCCGCCATGGTCATGGGGGCCTCGCCGAGCATCAAAACGGCCGCGGTGCGGCCCGCCATCGGGGGCCAGCCCATCGCGCGGCCGATGTGCAGGCCGAAGTCGTCGATCAGGGCGTTCGCGTCGCCGGTGCGATCGTCGCGGGCGAGGCTCGACACGGCCGGAGCTCCCATCGATCAGAAGAAAATGAAAGTTCACTCTTGACTGAACTTTCCTCAAGGAGGCAGTCTACCGCCCAGCAGCGGTCCGGACATCCGCGGATCCGCGCTCCCGCCGAACGCAGGAGGTTCGCCGTGAGGGACACGGGCTGGGACGTCATCGTCGTGGGAGCGGGGTCCGCCGGCGCGGTCCTCGCCGCCCGCTCGGCCGAGCGCGGCAAGCGCGTCCTGCTCCTGGAGGCCGGGCCCGACTACAGGTCCGCGCACATGCACGAGGCGTGGCGCTCGCCGAACCCGGCGCGCGCGCTGATGGACCCCGCCGCCGTCGCCGGGCTGGTGTGGGACGGCGTCAACGCGTCCCGCACGGACGCGCAGCCGCAGGCGCCCTACTGGCGCGGACGCGGCGCGGGCGGCAGCTCGTCGGTCAACGGGCAGATCGCGATCCGCCCGCCGATGGAGGACTTCGCGGACTGGGCCGCGGCCGGATGCGCCGGCTGGTCGCCCGAGGACGTCCTGCCGTACTTCGCCCGGCTGGAGGACGACGAGGAGTTCGGCGACGAGCCGTACCACGGGCGTGGCGGCCCGACCCCGATCTTCCGGATGCCGCGGGACCGGTGGGGCGGCGTCGACGGCGCGCTGGCCGCGGCGGCGCGGGCCGCCGGGCACGCCTGGGCGCCGGACGTGAACGCGCCCGGGGCGGCCGGCGTCTCGCCCTACCCGATCAACTCGCGGGCCGGGCGCCGGGTCACCGTCAACGACGGCTACCTCGAACCGGCCCGGTCGCTGCCCGGGCTCACCGTCCGCGGCGACGCCCTGGTCGAGCGGGTCGTGTTCGACGGCGACCGGGCCGTCGGCGTCCGCGTCATCACCGGCGGCACGGCCGTGACGGAGCACGCCGACGAGATCGTGCTCAGCGCCGGAGTGATCCATTCGCCCGCGATCCTGCTGCGGTCGGGCATCGGCCCGGCCGCGGACCTGCGCCGCCTCGGCATCGAGGTGCGGGCCGACCTGCCCGTGGGCCGCGGCATGCAGGATCATCCGATGATCGTCGTCGGGTTGCCGCTGACCGCGGAGGCCGCGGTCAAGACGGCCGACGACCGCCACACCAACGTCTGCGTCCGCTACAGCAGCGGCACGCCCGGGCTCGTTCACGACATGATGTTCGTGTCGCTGAACATGAACGTGCTGGCGATGGAGAGCGCCGACACGCGGTTCCCGTCGGGCGGCTTCGGCGTGTGGCTCAACCAGACCCTTTCGCGCGGGGTGCTGACGCTGGCGTCCGCCGACCCGCAGGCGCAGCCCGAGGTCCGGGAACGGATGCTGTCGGACGAGCGCGACCTGGCGCGCCTGCGCGACGGTGTCCGCGCCCTGGTCGAGCTGGCGCGCGGCCCCGAGGCCGCCGCCGTCGTCGACGGGTCGGTCGACGCCGTCAACGCCGAGCTGTTCGCGGTCCTGGACGACGACGCGAAACTCGGCGACCACCTGCTGGCCACCGCGGTCGACGCCCAGCACGGCACCAGCACCTGCCGGATGGGGGCGGAGGACGACGACTCGGCGGTGGTGGACCCGGCGTGCCGCGTCCGAGGGTTCGCGGGGCTGCGCGTGGTGGACGCCTCGATCTTCCCGTCCGTCCCGCGGGCCAACACCAACCTGGCGTCGATCATGGCCGGCGAGCTCATGGCCGACCGCCTCGCCTGACCCCCGGACGCAGCAGAGACGCAGCAGAGCGGCAAGGAGCACCTCCAGTGAAGACCCTGCAGAACCTGATCGGCGGACGCCCGGCCGGCACCCGCGGCGACGCGTTCCACGAGGTGGTCGACCCGGCGACCGGCGAGGCCGTCGCCCGCTGCCCCAGCGGCTCGCCAGAGGACGTCCGGCTGGCCGTGGACGCGGCCGCACAGGCGCAGCCCGCGTGGGCCGCGCTGCCCGTCGCCGAGCGGGCGGCGCGGCTGACCCGGTGGGCGGACGCGGTCGCCGAGCACGCCGCCGAACTCGCCGGGATCGAGTGCGCCGAGATGGGCAAGCCCGTCGCGCTCGGCACGACCTTCATCGCCGGCGCGGCGCTCGCGTTCAAGGCCGCCGTGGCCGAGGCCCTCGGCTACCCGTTCGAGGAGACGGTCGCCGGGCCGGGCGGCGGCACCACCGCGATCCTGCGCGAACCGGTCGGCGTCGCGGCGGTCATCGTCCCGTGGAACTTCCCGGTGCCGATGACGCTCGGCGCGCTCGGCCCGCTGCTCGCCGCGGGGAACACCGTCGTGGTCAAGCCGTCCGAGCGGTCCCCGATGTCGGCGGTGCGGCTGCTCGAGCTGGCCGACCTGCCGCCCGGCGTGGTGAACCTCGTGCACGGCGACTCCCGGGCCGGCGTGCCGCTGGTCGCGGACGAGCGGGTCGGGCTCGTCCACTTCACCGGCTCGGTCGAGGCGGGCCGCCAGGTCGGCGCCGAGACCGGCGGGCGGCTGAACCGCGCCATCCTCGAACTCGGCGGGAAGGACCCCGTGGTCGTCGACGCCGGCGTGGACCCGGCCGCCACCGCCGCGGCCGTCGCGTTCGGCGCGTTCGCCAACTCGGGCCAGATCTGCACGTCCATGGAGCGCATCTACGTGCACCGGGACATCGCCGACGCGTTCATCGACGCCCTCGTGGACGCCGCCGCGACCTACACCCTCGGTGACGGCCGCGACGAGACGACGGTGCTGGGCCCCCTCGTCGACCGGCGGCAGCGCGAGATCGTGGAACGGCACGTCGCCGACGCCGTCGAGCGCGGCGCGACCGTCCGCATCGGAGGGAGGACGCCCGAGGGCAAGGGCTTCTTCTACCCCGCGACCGTGCTCACCGGCGTGGACGACTCCATGCTCGTGATGACCGAGGAGACCTTCGGCCCGCTCGCCCCGGTCGCGGTCGTCGACTCCTTCGAGGAGGGGCTGGCCAGGGCCGCCGGGACGCGGTTCGGCCTCGCCGCCACCGTCTACACCGGCGACCCCGCGCACATGGCCGCGGCGCGGGCCATCCCCGCCGGGGTCATCTGGGTGAACCAGTGGCAGGGCGGCGGTCCCGAGCGCCTGTACGAACCGGCGGGCGACAGCGGCATGGGCGCCACCGGGTCCAGGGCCGCCTACGACGCGGCCACCCGTCCCGTCTCGATCCACACCGCGCCCGTCGCGTGACGGCGGGAGCCGCGGCGAGGTCTTGTCGGGGGTAGGGCCTACGGTTCGGCGGCATGGACGAAGGGATCTTGGTCATTCCGCCGGCCTGGCGGCGCCGGGTGCATCCGCGGCGGGGCGGGACGCCCGGTACGGCGCTGAAGCTCGACCCCGCGGCGGGCGACGAGCTGCGCGAGAAGATCCGAGCGCAGGCGGGCGACGTCGAGGAGACGCTCGGGAACCCGAAGAGCGATCCCGGGCTGGTCGCGGCGGCGCGGCGCTACCTGGACGGGGAGGACGACCCGCTCGGCGCCGCGGTGGCCGGGCAGATCGCCGTCCGCCACGAGGACTGGCGGCACGAACCGCACACGCGGCTCGTGGACGCCTGGTGCGCCGAGCGCGGCGCCGCGTTCGCCGCGGCGGCCGTCGCGGGCATCAGCCGCGCCGAGCCCACGTGGCAGTGGATCGAGCAGGGCGTCAAGAGCGAGGCGTGGGTCCGCCTGCGGGACCCCTTGGCGCGGTACGGCCACTGGTGGGGCACGCGGGGCGCCTTGCGACGGATGCGCGCCGTCCTCGCGGTGGCCGACGAGGCCGAGTACGAGCGGGCGGTGGAGCGGCTGGGGGAGTGCCGCGAGAACGTGCTGCTGCGGCTCGTGACCGCCTACCTCGTGCCGACCCGCCAGGACTGGGTGGACGAGGTGCTCGCGGAGTTCGGCGGGTCGGGGGACTACCGGTACTCCTGGATGCTGTGGTGTTCCATCGGGTCCGCCGCGCAGCTGCCGGTGCTCGGCGCGCTGGACTGGCACGCGACGAACGCCGACCTCCTGACCACCGCCGTGGACGGTGTGGGCGCCGCGCTCGCGCCGCTGCTGGCCGAGGCCCACGACTCCGCTCACAACGCCAAGGCCCGCAAGAACACGGCCGAGACACTGGCGATCCTGCCGACCGACGAGGCGTTCCGAGCGCTCGTGGACCGCGCCGGCAAGGAGCGCGTCAGGCCCGCGCTGGCGGAGGCGATGAAACGGTTCCCCGAGCGTGCGGCGCGGCTGCTCAAGGACGCGGCGGCCGGGACCGGCAAGGTCGCCGCCGTCGCGGCCGAACTGCTGGACGAGCACCTGACGGCCCACCCCGACCTGGCCGGCGGGAAGACGGCGGCGGCGCTGATCCCCGACGCGGCGGCGCGCGACGTTCCCGCGTCGCTGGCGAACCCGCCGTGGAGGCGCCGGCGCCGTGAACGCGAGGCCGTGGTGGTCGACGGGCTCGTCCCGCCGGACGGTGCCGCCGTGCGATGGGCGCCGGGCGAGCGGGAGGCGTGGTCCGCGGCGACGCACTGGTGGAGCCGGGACGCGTGGGCCGCCAGGATCGCCGACTACCGGGCGGGGCGCCTCGCCCACTGGGAGATCCAGGCCATGTTCACCGAAGGGCCCGAGGACCTGGTGCGGCCCCTGTTCGCCGAGTGGGCGGCCGGTGAACCGCCGGTCGGGTGGGGGCTGAGGGCCCTCGCCGCCCGCTACGAGCTCGCCGCCGTCCCGCTGCTGGTCAGGGCGGTCGCCGGACGGCCCGCGCCGGACGGGGACGTCCTGCTGCCGTTCCTCACCCCGGAGATCGCCGGGCTCATGGCGGACTGGGCGCTGCGGCTGAAGTCCGGGCGTCCCATCGCGCACGCATGGCTCGCGCGGCACGGGCTCGCTGCCGCGCAGCACCTGATCCCCGCCGCCCTGGGCCCGGTCGGGCAGGGGCGCCAGGCCGCCGAGTCGGCGCTCCTGCACATCGCCGGGAACGAGGGTGACGAGGCGCTCGTCGAGGCCGCGCGCGCCTTCGGGAACGAGGCCGCCGCCGGGATCGCCGGCCTGACGAGCGCCGGCCCGCTGGAGCTCGCCCCGGTCCGCGCGCCGAAGACCGGTGCCTGGGCCGACCCGGCGCTGCTGCCGCAGGTCCTGATGAACGGCCGGGACCGGGCGCTGCCCCGGGCCGCGCCCCGCGACCTGCTGCGGACGCTCGCGCTCGAACGGCCCGGCGGTGGCCGCCCCGACCTGGCCGACGTCGTCCGGGCCTGCGACCCGGAGTCGCTCGCCGCGTTCTCCTGGGCGGTGTTCGAGCGGTGGGAGGCGGCCGGGCATCCGGCCAAGGACGGCTGGGCGCTCACCCAACTCGGCCTCATCGGCGGCGGCGAGGCCGCCCGCCGCCTCGCCCCGCTGATCCGCGCGTGGCCCGGCCAGAGCCGCCACCGCAACGCCGCCGCCGGGCTCGACGTCCTCGCCGAGATCGGCACCGACGTCGCGCTCATGCACCTGCACGGCATCTCCCAGAAGCAGCGGTTCAAAGCGCTCCGGGACCGGGCGCGGGAGAAGATCGACCAGATCGCCGGCGCGCTGGGCCTCAGCCAGGAGGAACTCGAAGACCGGCTCGTCCCGGACTTCGGGCTCGACGCCGGCGGCGGCCTCCTCCTCGACTACGGCCCCCGCCGCTTCACCGTCGGCTTCGACGAGCAGCTCAGGCCGTTCGTCCTGGACGAGTCCGGCCGGCCGCGCAAGGCGCTGCCCAAACCCGGGGCCAAGGATGACCCCCGGCTGGCGCCCGCCGCGTACGCGCGGTTCGCGGCGCTGCGCAAGGACGTCCGCGCGGTGGCGGCCGGGCAGGTGCGGCGGCTGGAGGACGCGATGGCCGCCCGCCGGTCCTGGGCCCGCGCCGACTTCGAACGGCTCCTGGTCCGCCACCCGCTGCTCGGCCACCTCGCCCGCCGCCTGGTCTGGCTCACCGGCGACGGCACGGCCTTCCGGGTCGCCGAGGACGGCACCTACGCCGACTCCGCCGACGACGCCCGCACCCTCCCGGACGCCGCGCGGGTCCGCGTCGCGCACCGTCTCGACCTGAGCGCGGACGACCTCGCCGCCTGGGGCGAGGTGTTCGCCGACTACGAGATCGCCCAGCCGTTCCGGCAGCTCGACCGGCCCGTCCACACCCTCACCCGCGAGGAACGGGAGACCGGGCGGCTCGCCCGGTTCGAAGGGGTGAAGGTCCCGGTCGGGAGCCTCCTCGGCCTCGAACGGCGCGGATGGGAGCACGAGGCTCCGGCGGACGCCGGGATCGTCGACGGGATGACGCGGGGGCTTCCCGGCGGCGCCACCGTCGCGCTCGGCTTCGGGCCCGCGGTCGCGATCGGCCACCGCGACCCCGCCGAGATCGTCACCATCGGCGGCGTCCAGGTGTACGGCGACCTCGACGCGATCACCGCCTCCGAACTGCTCGCCCAGCTCACCGCGGCGACCGGAGGCTGACTCCTCCGGTCGCGCGGCAACGGTCTCGTCAGCGCGCCGGTCTCGTCAGCGCGCCGGCGGTCTCGTCAGGGTGCCGGCCAGGCCACGTCGTCGATCGCGAGCCACGGCGCGGCGGCGACGGCCGCCGGGGTGAGCCCGCTGAACGTCCTGACCTCCCGGTTCAGGTGGGACTGGTCGACGTAGCCGCTCCGCGCGGCGACGTCGGCGGCCGGATGCCCCGCCGCGAGCAGGTGGGCGGCATGGTCGAAGCGCACCAGCTGCGCGGCGCGCTTCGGGGTGGTGCCGAGCTGGGCCCGGAAACGCGACCACAGGCGCTTGCGGGTCCAGCCGACCTCGTCCGCCAGGCCGTCGACCCGCACCCGGCCCCGTCCGGCGAACGCCCGCCGCCACACGTGCGCCACCTCCGGGTCGACGCGCCGCCCGGCGTCCGGCCGCCGGCGGAGCAGGAGGCCGGCCGCGATGGCGAACCGCTCGTCCCACGACGCGGCGGCGCGCAGCCTGTCCTCGGCGCGCGCGGCGTCCCGGCCCCAGACGTCTTCAAGGGGCACCACCGTCCCGGTGAGCTCGGCCGCTTCGCCGAGGACCGCGGCCGCGGCGACCGGCCCCAGCCGGATCTGGAGGCACGCGCCCACCCGGCCGCCCGTCCGGACGTCGCCGGGGAGGAGCCCGGCGACGAAGCTCCCGCGCCGCCGCCGGCCGTGGGCGCGGTAGGCGAGGCCGTCCGTCTCGCTCAGGTCGATGAGCAGGGTGACCGACGGGTGGGCGACCATGGCGATGTCGGCGACCGCGGGGACGCGCTGATGGAACCCCGCCATGCTGATCCCGGGCAGGCGGTCCGCCGGGCGCGGCACGGCGATGTCCACCCGCGCCCAGTCCGGCGACGGCACCGTCTCGAGCATGTGACCAGTCTAGGTTTCCGGGCTCACCGGCCGAGCGGCCCGTGGTTCGCCGCCGTGAAGTCCAGGAGCAGCTCGGTGGTCGCCTCGGGCGCTTCGAGGACGGGCAGGTGCCCGACGCCCGGCAGAATCTCGACCCGCGCGTTCGGCACCGCGTCGTACTGGCGGGCTGACGCCGGGTCCCAGCGGCGGTCGCCGTCCCCGAAGATCACCAGTACGGGCGCGTCGAGGTCGGCGAGGCGCTCGGGCACGGCCCGCTCGGCGATGTACGCGGAGTTGCGCCGCAGCACCGTCCTCATCGTGCGGTAGGAGATGGTCTGGACGCCGGAGACGAGTTCGTCCGGGATGTCCACCGGGCCGGCGGCGGTCGCGCCGATCCCGCGCCGGATCATCGTGGCCGAACGCCTCCGCCACAGCAGCGCGCCGAGCGGCGGCGCCAGCATGATCCGGACGGCGAACGGCTGCGGCAGGACCGCGTCGGGGCTCGGGCCGCTGCTGATCAGCACGAGCGGGCCCGCGAGGTCGGGACGCCGCTCGGCGAGCGCGGTCGCGACGTAGCCGCCGCTGGAGTGCCCGGCGACGGCGACGCGCCGGAGGCCGAGCTCGTCCAGCAGCGCGGCGACGCGGTCCGCCTGGTCGGGGACGTCGTACGAGGGCGCGGGCGGCGACTGGCCGCAGCCGGGCAGATCGACCCGGATGACGTGATGATGGCCGGCGAGCGCCGGGACCATCGGGTTCCAGGTGCCGCCCGAGGCCCCCGATCCGTGGATGAGCAGCAGCGGCGGCGCCTGCCGCGACCCGTGGTGGACCACGTGCATCCCGCACGCGAGGTGACCGTCATGCTCGCTCATGGAGCCACCGTGCACGGGCGCGGGGCCGCCTGTATTGGACGAATGTTCCCGCGGGCACGGGAACCGGCGGGACGTGGGCGGGAGGACGAACCGGCGCGGCGCGGCGTAGGCTGTGCGCCGCCGCGGCGACGCGGGTCCGGGTGGCGAGCAGCGGGAGGGTGACGGGGCCGATGCCCGCGACGGTCACGTTGGAGGTCACCGCCGGCGCGCTGCGCGGCCGCGCGTTCGTCTTCGACGAGCGCACCACCTGCGTCGTCGGCCGCTCCCCGGACTGCTCGCCGCGCATCCCCGACGACCGCGAGCACCGCACGATCTCCCGGCACCACTGCCTGCTCGACATCAACCCGCCCGACCTGCGCGTCCGCGACTTCGGCAGCCTGAACGGCACCTACGTCAACGGGGAGAAGATCGGCCAGCGGGACAAGGGCCTCACGCCCGAGGAGGCGAAGGCGCGGTCCTATCCGGAGCGGGACCTGGCCGACGGGGACACGATCACGCTCGGCGAGACGGTGTTCCGGGTGCGGATCGAGGTCCCGCCGTCCTGCGCGTCCTGCGGCGCCGAGCTGCCGGACGGTGCCGACGCGGGCGTCCCGTGCGCGGACTGCCGCCGCGCCGCGCCGCGTCCGGCGCGGAGCCCGGTGCCGCTCGACGGGTTCACGGTGCTGGAGGAGCTGGGACGCGGCGGGATGGGCGCGGTCTACCTGGCGCGCGACGAGCGCACCGGCGACCGGGTCGCGCTGAAGGTGATGCTGCCCAAGGCGGCGGCCGGCCGGACGGCGCGCGAGCGGTTCCTGCGCGAGGCCGAGGTCACCCGCGGCCTGCGGCATCCGAACATCGCCTCGCTGCACGAGATCGGCGTTGACGGCGACGGGTTCTTCTTCACCATGGAGTACTGCTCCGGCGGCAGCCTGGACCGGCTGGCCGCGCGGCACGGCGGCGTCCTGCCGGTGGACGAGGCGGTCCCGCTCATGCTGGAGGTGCTGGACGGCCTGGGGCACGCGCACGGGGAGGGCATCGTCCACCGCGACCTCAGCCCGCACAACATCCTGCTGGCGGGGGACGGCACCGCGAAGGTCAGCGATTTCGGCCTGGCGAAGGCGTTCGACCAGGCCGGGCTCAGCGGCCTCACCCGCACCGGGGCCGCCGCCGGCAAGCCGACGTTCATGCCCCGCCAGCAGGTGATCAACTTCAAGTACGCCCGGCCCGAGGTCGACCTGTGGGCGGCCGGGGCCTGCCTGTACTGGCTGCTCACCGGCCGGTACCCGCGCGACTTCCCGCGCGGGCGCGACCCTTGGCAGATCGTCCTGCAGGAACGTCCCGTCCCGCTGCGGAAGCGCGATCCGGCCCTGCCCCGGGCGCTGGCGGACGTGGTGGACGAGGCCGTCCAGGACCAGCCGGCCATCGCGTTCACCGACGCCGCCGACCTGCGCCGTGCCCTCGGCGACGCCCTCTGACGCCCCTGCCTTCCCTAGGAGATGCGGCTGCGGATGAGACGGGGCCAGGCGGAGGGGCGGCGCAGCCCGGTGAGCAGGAGCGGCAGCGGGTCGGAGAAGGACCTGCGCGTCCGGATGGCGCCGTCCGCGACGGTGAACCGGTCGCAGACGTCGAACCGGGCCGGCTTGCGGCCCAGCGTCACGGTGCAGGTGGACTCGATGTAGACGGTGTCCCCCTGGACGGCGCCGCCGACGACCGTGAGCGACGCGTCGGGGAAGAGGGCGAACAGCTTGCGGAACATGTCCTCGATGGCGGCGATGCCGCGGGCGTCGGGGAACATGGGCTGGACGAACGTCGCGTCCGGCGCGATGACCGGGCGGAAGTGGTCGAGGAACGCGTCGGGCTTGGGCAGCGCCCAGCCGGCGGCGAACACGGCGGGGAGCTCGCCGGGGGTCATCGGACGCCCTGCCCGGCCAGGAAGCCGCCGAGGAGCTCGGCGAGCCGCGCGGGCTGGTCGTGCGGCACGAACGTCCCCGATCCGCCGACCACTTCGTGGCGTCCGCGCGGGAAGGCGTCGGCCAGCCGCCGGCCGAGCGCCACCGGGAACAGCCGGTCGTGCTCGGCCGAGACGACCAGGACCGGCCGGTCGTAGCTGCCGAAGGTGCGGGCGGCGGCGAGGGTCTGCGCGTTGGACGATCCCGTCATCAGCTTGGTGATGTCCCGGCGGACGCCGGGCTCGGCGGCGAGCGGCGCGGTCCAGTGCGAGACCGAGCCGGGGCGGTGCTCCATGACGGCGCCGAACCCGAGCCGCGACCGGGCGATGGCCGGGACGCTCATCGCGGCGGCCATCGACCGCACCACGCCGGGGACCGCGGCGAAGCGGAACAGCCACCGATAGATCCCGGGCGGGAAGACCTCGAAGGCGTCGCAGGCCACCAGCGCCAGCGCGGCGACGCGGTCCGGGTGCGCGGCCGTGACCAGCTGCGCGATGACCCCGCCGCTGTCGTTGCCGGCGAGGACGGCGCTGCTCTCGCCCAGCAGGTCCAGGACCTCGACGACCAGGTCGGCGAGGCCGGGCGGGGACAGGTCGGCGTCGGGCCGCATCGGCACGCGGTGCGCGCCGAACGGCCAGTCGACGGTGATGCACCGGTGCCGTCCGGCGAGTTCGGCGACCACGGGCGACCAGACGTCCGGCCCGGCGAGGAAGCCCTGCAGGAAGAGCACGGCGGGCCCGGTCCCGGTGCCCGTCCGCCAGTAGCGCAGCGGGCCCCGGGACGTCTCCAGCACGTTCTGACCTTCAGTCGAGAACTGACTCATAGTCAGTAACTGTAGCCTGGTCGGCATGACCGTCAAGGGCCGGAGGGCCGAATACAGGGAACTCACCCGGACCGCGGTGCTCGACGCGGCCGCGGCGCTCTTCGCCGCGCAGGGGTTCACCGCGACCACCATCGACGACGTCGCCGGCGCCGCCCGCGTGAGCAAGGGGACGGTCTACTACCACTTCACCGACAAGGCCCACCTGTTCGAGGCCGTGTTCCGCGACCGCCAGCGGCACCTCGTCGAGGCCGTCGCCGCCGCGGCCCTGCGGCATGACCGGCCCTGGCCCCGCCTCACCGCCGCGCTGGACGCCTACCTCGACGGCACCGTCACCGACGCCGCGCACCGCGCGCTGCTCCAGCAGGCCCCCACCGCCCTGGGCGCCGAGCGCTGCCGCGAGCTGGACGAGCAGCTGGGGCTGCCCGCGGTCCAGGCGCTCATGGACGACCTGGCGGCCGCCGGAGAGCTGACGGTGGAGCCCGGCCCGATGCTGACGCGCCTGCTCTTCAGCGCCCTGTGCGAGGCGGCCATGACCGCCGGCGCCGCCCCCGACCCGGACGAGGCCCGCCGCGCCGCGGCCGACGCCCTCCGCGCGATCATGACCGGCCTGCGCCGGGAGCCGCCCGCCGCCCACCACGAGTGACGTCAAGGGCCGGTCGGGGACTTCTCCGGGATTCGCCAAGGAAACCGCGTTCGCGGATCGGACCCGGCGCCCGAGGGCAGGGTCCGTGTCACCGACGACCGATCCGCCGGAGCGACGCACCACGACCCGGGGGCCATGCATGGAGGCGGTTGCCAGCCACCGGCAGGAGAGGACCCTGCTCCTGTTGCTGGAGGAGATGCACTTCGTCTCGCCGGACCGGCTGCCGTCGCTCTTCAACGCCCACGCGGCCGACCTGGGCGTCCGGGCGATCACCATCTACCTGGCCGATCTCCGCCAGAACACCCTGGTCTCCCTGCCGGAGGGGCCCGACCAGCCGTCCCTGCGGCTGGCCGTGGACGACACCGAGGCCGGCCGCACCTACCGCACCGGCCAGCTGCAGGCCGCCGAGCACCGCGCCGGCGGCCTCCAGCTGTGGCTGCCGATGAACGACGGGATGGACCGCATCGGCGTCCTGGAGGTGCGGACCGACACGCTCGACCAGGCCACCCTTCAGGTCTGCCGGACGCTGGCCTCGCTGCTGGCCCTGGCCGTGATCGGGAAGGGCGGCCACAGCGACGCCTACGCGCGGCTGCAGCGCAGCGCGCCGCTGAAGCTCGAGGCGGAGATGGCGTGGGCGTACATGCCGCCCCGCACGATGGGGACCGACCAGGTCACCTCCAGCGCCGTCCTCGAGCCCGCCTACGACCTCGGCGGCGACGCCTTCGACCACTCGCTGATCGACGGGGAGCTGCACATCACCGTCCTGGACTCCATGGGCCACGACCTGCTGTCGGGGCTGACCTCCACGGTCGCCATGGCCAGCTGCCGGAACGTGCGCCGCAGCAGCAGCGGGTCGCTGCAGGAGATCGTCACGACCGTCGACCAGAACCTCGCCGCCTGGTTCCCCGACCGGTTCCTCACCGGCGTCTTCGCCCATCTGAACCTGTCCAGCGGCACGCTGACCTGGATCAACTGCGGTCACCCGACCCCGCTGCTGCTGCGCGACCAGAACCTCGTGCCGAACGCGCTGGACCGCGAACCGCAGCTGCCGCTCGGCCCGGCCCACCAGCTGACCGGCGACCCCGGTGAGCACACCTGGCGGGTGGACGCCGTCCAGCTCCAGCCCGGTGACCGGGTCCTGCTCTACACCGACGGCGTCACCGAGGCCGAGGCGCCCGACGGCACGCGCTTCGGCCAGGAGCGCTTCGCCGACTTCATCATCCGCGCCATCGCCGCCGGCGAGCCCGCCCCCGAGGCCCTCCGCCGCCTGGTCAACAACATCCTCACCTACCAGGACGGCCACCTCACCGACGACGCCACCATCCTGGTGTTCGAATGGCACCCCACCCGAACCTGAGTCTCCCGGCACGCCCGATGAACGGGCGGCGAAGAACGTCACCGGAACGGAAGGGAAGCCCGGCATGAAGATCGCGGTCATCGGCGGCTCCGGCCTGATCGGCTCGAAGGTCGTGAAGAAGCTCGGCGAGCAGGGCCACGAGGCGGTGCCGGCCTCTCCGAAGACGGGCGTGAACACGCTCACCGGCCAGGGGCTGGACGACGCGCTGGCGGGCGCGGACGTGGTGGTCGACGTGTCGAACTCTCCGTCCTTCGAGGACGCGGCGGTGCTCGACTTCTTCCGGACCTCGACCGGCAACCTGCTCGCGGCGGAGAAGGAGGCCGGGGTGGGCCACCACGTCGCGCTGTCGGTGGTGGGCACCGAGGAGCGTCCCGACGTCGGCTACTTCCGCGCGAAGCTCGCACAGGAGAAGCTGATCGAGGAATCGGGCATCCCGTTCTCGATCGTGCACGCCACGCAGTTCTTCGAGTTCGCCCACCAGATCGCCGACGCCGCGACGGACGGCGGCACGGTCCGGATGCCCTCGGTGCTGTTCCAGCCCGTCGCGGGCGAGGAGGTCGCGCAGGCGGTCGAGAAGGCCGCGGTGGAAGCGCCGCTGAACGGGCGGACCGAGATCGCCGGACCCGAGCGCTTCCGGATGGACGTGTTCTTCCGCGAGGCCCTGGCCGCGTGGGGCGACCCGCGCGAGGTCGTCACCGATCAGAACGCGCCGTATTACGGCGGCGTCATGCGCGAGCCGGACCTCGTCCCGGCCGACGGCGCGACCCTCGGCGAGGTCACGTACACCGACTGGCTGGCGGCCGACTCCGGCAAGTAGCGCGTTCTCGGCGATGAGTTTCGGACGCACCGCAGGTCGGTACGGGCATGAAGACCCGCACGCTCGAGACTCCCGAGGCCGACCTCTTCTACGACGTCCGGGGGCCGCTGCCGCCCTCGGACGGCCGCCCGCCGCTGGTCATGATCGGCCAGCCCATGGACGCCGGCGGGTTCGCCGACCTGGCGTCCCACTTCCCCGAGCGCACGGTGGTCACCTACGACCCGCGCGGTCTGGGCCGCAGTACCCGCAAGGACGGCAGGACCGATCACGACCCGGAGACCCAGGCGGGGGACGTGCACGCGCTCATCAAGGCGCTGGGCGCGGGCCCCGTCGAGATGTTCGCCAGCAGCGGCGGCGCGGTGACCGCGCTCGCCCTCGTCGCCGCCCACCCCGACGACGTGGCCACGCTGGTGGCGCACGAGCCGCCGCTCCTTCCGCTGCTGCCCGACGCGGCTGCCGCCGAGCGCGCGCGGGCCGCCATCCGGGACGTCTACGAGGCCAAGGGGGCGGGTGCGGGCATGGCGGCCTTCATCGCGATGACCTCCTGGCAGGGCGAGTTCACCGACGGGTACTTCGCCGCGCCCGCACCCGACCCCGCGCAGTTCGGGCTGCCGGCGGAGGACGACGGCTCTCGCGGCGACCCCCTGCTCTCGGACGTGTCGTGGGCGGTCAGCGGCTACCGGCCCGACATCGAGGCGCTGACCGCCGCGCCGACGCGGATCGTGATCGCGGTGGGGGAGGAGTCGCGGGGCACCGTCACCGCGCGCACCTCGGAGGCGGCGGCCGAACTGCTCGGGCAGCGGGCGACGGTGTTCCCGAGCCACCACGGCGGCTTCGTGGGCGGCCGGCACGGCTTCGCCGGGCAGCCGGAGGCCTTCGCGCGCAGGCTCCGCGACGTCCTCGCCGGCGCCGCCTGACGGCCCGGCGCCGTCCGGCGGGACGGTCCGCCGGCGGCTCGCCGCGCAGGTTGCCGCCCTTCCACGGCCGTGCGATCATCCGCCGATGACTGATCGCGCCGGGACCGGGGGGATCGGCGTGAGGGCGCTGCGGCACGTCCACTGGATCGGCGGCGGGTCGGGGGCGGGGAAGTCGACCATCGCCCGCCGTCTCGCGGAGCGGCACGGATTCCGGTTGTACGCGACCGACGACGTCATGGCGGACCACGCGGCCCGGACCACGCCCGGCGACAGCCCGTTCCTCAGCGAGTTCAAGGCCATGGACATGGACGAGCGGTGGGTGAACCGGACGCCGGAGACCATGCTCGAGACGTTCCACTGGTTCCGCGGCGAGGCCTTCGAGCTGATCGTCGAGGATCTGCTGCGCCTGCCGGAGGAGCCGTGCGTGATCGTCGAGGGTTTCCGGCTGCTGCCGCACCTGGTCGCGCCGCTCCTCGACGTCCCCGGGCGGGCCGTCTGGCTCCTCCCGACGCCCGGGTTCCGCCGGGCCGCCCTCGACAGCAGGGGCTCGACGTGGGCCATCGCCCGCCGGACCGGCGATCCGGAGCGGGCGCTGCGCAACCTCCTCGAACGCGACCGGATGTTCACCGCGCGCCTCCGGGAGGAGACGAGGTCCCTGGGCCTGTGCGGCATCGAGGTCGACGTCGGCATGACCGAGGACGAGCTGGCGGGACGGGTGGCGGCGGCGCTCGGCCTGTGAGCACGGGCCCGGTGTACCGGGGGTCTCATGCGGCGGGGGCCGTCCCTTCGCGCGGGAAGAACGGGATCTCCAGATAGACGTGGTCGGCGGCGGAGAGGATTTCCGCGGCGTCGTCGACCGGCGGGTGGATGTGGTCGTTGATCCACTTCTTGACGGCCGCGCCCTCGGCGCCCGCGGCCATCACCGTCCGCTCCCAGCCCCGGGTGAAGACCGCGCCGGCGCCGCCGAGGTCGAGGCAGGTGACGTACGGGCCGGGCGTGAAGTCGCGGAGCGGCACGCCGAGCAGGTCGGCGGCCGCGTTGTAACCGGCGACCTTGCCGAGCGGGACCGCGTGCTGGCACGCCTGCATGACCGTGTGCCCGGCGTCGAACGGCGCCGCAGCGGTGTCGCCGGCGGCGAACACCTCGGGAAGGGCGCGCAGCCGCCGGTTCACCGGCACCCGCCCGAGCGCGTCGAGCTCGCCGGAGATCTGCCGGGTGAGGCCGCTGGCCCGGAGGCCGACCGACCAGACGACGGCGTCCGTCTCGACCTCGGTCCCGTCGGAGAGGACGGCGCGTCCCTCGCCGACCTCCGTGACCGTGGTGCCGAGGCGGCGCTCGATGCCGAGCTCGTCCAGCGCCGCCTCGATCACCGGACGCGGGCCGGGACCGAGCTGGTCGCCGACCACCGGGGCCCGGTCCACCAGCAGTACCCGGCCCCGGGCCGCGAGGGCGGTCGCGGCCTCCAGCCCGACGAACCCGGCGCCGACCACCACGGCGGCGTAGTCCTCGCGGCCGCGCAGGTGATCGGTGAGGCGCAGGGCGCCGTCCAGCGTGTCGATGTCGAAGAGCCGTCCGGCGCCCGGTAGGCCGTGCGGCCGGACGAGCGCGCTGCCCGCCGCCAGGACGAGGCGGTCGTAGCCGATCTCGCGGCCGTCGGCCACGACCACGCGGCGGCCGGTGTCGATCGTGCTCACCGACGCCCGCACGTGCTCGGCGCCGATCGGGCCGAGGATCCTGCGCAGCTCGACCTTGGCCAGGTCCGGCTCGGGTTCGTACAGGCGCGGCCGGAGCACCAGGTGCTCGTTCGGCGCGACGAGCGTGACGCGCAGGCCCGTGCCCGCGCCCGCCCGTTCGCGTGCCAGGGCCGCTCCCGCCGCGCTCCACACGCCGGCGAACCCGCCTCCGATGATGACAACGTGCGCCATCGTCCGTCCTCTCGCTCTCGCCCCCGGCGGGATCCGGGGGAGTCGCGAGGGAGACAAGACGGCCGGGTCAGGTGTGACCGGCGCGGGCGAGCTTCTCCGGATTGGCCAGTCTCCGGAACGCGGTGATCCGCCCGCCGGCGACCTCGACGGTGTCGAGCCAGACCAGCGTGCCGCCGTGGTAGGTAGCCAGGGCCGGGTGCCCGTTGGCCTCGACGATCCGGACCGCGTCCGGCCGCCGCATCTCGAGCTGCCTGACGGCGAGCAGGGCGATCCGCTCCGCGCCGTGGACCGGCCTGCGCGCGGCGGTCGCCTTGCCGCCGCCGTCCGCGACGTAGACGGCGTCGGGGTGCAGCAGCTTGACGAGCCCGGCCATGTCGCCCGCCTCGGCCGCCGCCTTGAACGCGCGGAGCACCCGCTCGGTCTCGGCCTTGGACGCCCGGGGCCGCTCCCGGACGGCGGCGACCCGCGCCCGCGCCCGGGAGGCGAGCTTCCGGGACGCGGCGGGCGTGCCGCCGAGCACCTCGGCGATCCGCGCGAACGGGAAGTCGAACACGTCGTGCAGGACCAGCGCGACGCGTTCGGCCGGGGTGAGCGTCTCCATGACGACCAGCATCGCGGTGCTCACCGACTCGTCCATGAGCACCCGCGCGGCGGTGTCGGGCCCGGTCAGCAGCGGTTCCGGCAGCCACGGCCCGACGTAGGACTCGCGCCGGACGCGCGCCGACTTCAGCACGTTGTAGGACGTCCGGGCGGCGACCGTGACCAGCCAGGCCCGCAGGTCCCGCACGCCGGACAGGTCCGCGGCGGCGGCGCGCAGCCAGACCTCCTGCGTCACGTCCTCGGCCTCGGCGACGCTGCCGAGGATCCGGTAGGCCGCCCCGAACACCGCCGGACGGTGCGCCTCCCAGCCGTCCCCCGCCATCGCGCCGGTCGGTTCCACCTCGGCCCCCGCTGCCGCTCACATCGCTGATCGGCGTCCGATCCTAGACAACGCGCGACCCGGCTCCCGTGCGCGCCCGGCGGGAACCGTCCGAGCCCAGGAACGGCATCAGGACGGAGAGGAGCTCCTCGGGCCGGTCGAGCGGGATGATGTGGCCGCAGTCCTCGATGAGGTGGCCGGTCAGGTCGTCGGCGAGCGGTCGCAGTTGCCGCTCCAGCGCGTCGCCGACCGGCTGCGCGCCGACCGCGAGCGTCGGCATGGTGAGCCGCGACGAGGCGGCGGCGTCCTGGAACTGCCGGGCGCTGGCGGGGGCGGCGCGATAGTGGGCGAACGCGCTGCGCAGGGCGTCGCTTCCGGTGTAGGCGCGGACGAAGTCGTCGTGGATGTCGCGCGGAACCCTGCGGCCGCGCGTCCCGGCCGCCAGGAACCAGCCGATGTACTCGGCCTCGTGCCCGGCCAGGACGGTTTCGGCCAGGCCGGGGACGCGGTGGAACCCGAACCACCACGGCGGCCCGTCCGCGAAGAAGTCCTCGGCGCCGGGCAGCGGCCCCAGCGTCCCTTCCATCAGCACGAGCCGCCGCACCCGGTGCGGGCGGCGCATGGCGAGGATGAAGGCGGGCGGCACGCCCGCGTCGATGGCGACCACCGTCGCGGACTCCTCCCCGAGGGCGTCCAGGATCCCCTCGGCGTCGGCGGCGAGCCCCGCGGCGTCGTACCCGCCGGCCGCGCGGGTGGTCCCGCCGAGGCCCCGCAGGTCGGGCGCAATGACCCGGTGATGCCGGACGAGCTCGGGGACGACCTCCGTCCACACCCGCCAGGTGTGCGGGAAGCCGTGGAGCAGCAGGACGGCCGGTCCGTGCCCGCCGACGGCCACGTTGGCCTCGATGCCGTTCGCGGCCACCCGCCTCAGCGAGACCCCCGGGACGGGCCCGCCGGAAGCTGACAAGGACGGCATGGCGCCTCCCCTTAGTGGTTACCATTGGTTACCAGGGGAGCCTAAGTGACTCCCATTCGGGCTGCCAGACGGCACTTCTACGACAGGTGGTGAGCCGCAGGTGACCTCCTCACCGGCCGGTACCGCGAAGGGGGCGCGCGGGGACCTGTTCGACCCCGCCTGCCCGACGCGCCGGCTCCTCGACCGCATCGGCACCAAGTGGACGTCCATGGCGGTCAAGGTCCTCGCCGAGGCCGCGCCCGGCGAGCTGCGGTTCGCCGAGCTGCGGCGGCGGATGCCCGGCGTCTCCCAGAAGATGCTGTCGGCGACCCTGCAGAGCCTCGCCCGCGACGGGCTCGTCGCCCGCCGCGTGGAGCCGACCGTGCCGCCCCGCGTCCACTACCGGCTCACCGAGCTGGGCCTTTCCCTCGAAGGCGCGCTCGCGGTCGTGCGCGCGTGGGCGGAGGAGCACATGGCCGAGGTCGACCAGGCCAACGCCGCGCACTCCCCGGCGCCCTAGCTTTCGGGGGATGTGCGGATCTGAGATTCTTTGATCCATGTATCCCGGTTCTGCGCTTGGTGAGTTCCTCCGGTCCCGCCGCGCCCGGCTCCGGCCGGAGGACGTGGGGCTGAGCCCCGGCGTGCGGCACCGGCGCGTGGCCGGGCTGCGCAGGGAGGAGCTGGCGCCGCTCGCCGGGGTCAGCGTGGGGTACTACACGCGGCTGGAGCAGGGGCAGAGCCCGAACGTCTCGGACGAGGTGCTCGACTCCATCGCCCGCGTCCTGCGGCTGGACGACGACGAGCTGGACCACCTGCACCGGCTCGCCCGGGTGGTGCGGGCCCGGGAGCGGGTCCGGCCGGAGCGGCTGCGCCCGGGCATCAAGGCGATGGTGGACTCGTTCACCGAGGCGCCCGCGATGGCGGTCGGACGGCGGGGCGACATCCTCGCGTGGAACCGCCTGGCGCACGCGCTCCTGGCCCCGCACTGGGACTTCGACGGCGAGGAGAAGCCGAACTTCATCCGCGTCGACTTCCTGGAGACGGACTTCGCGCGGGGTCTCTATGTCGACTGGGAGCAGAAGGCCCGTGACGACATCGCCTACCTGGAGGGCTCGCTGAGCCGCTTCCCCGGCGACGAGGAGCTGACCGCGCTGGTCGAGGAACTGCTGGCGCTCAGCCCGGAGTTCCGCGCCCTGTGGACGGAGCATCCGGTGGCGAACTGCGCGACCATCGAGCGCGGCTACCGGCACCCGGAAGCCGGTGTCATGACCCTCACGACCGAACTGCTGCGGACGCCCGACGACGAGGGCCAGGGCGTGGTGGTGTTCCAGGCGGAACCGGGCTCGCCGTCGAGCGAGCGGTTGCGGCGGCTCGCCGGGCTCGTCGCCGCGACCGCCCGCTGACGGGCGCCGATCAGGCGGCCAGGCAACGCTCGGCCGGCTCCTCGGCGGAGCGCCCGGCCGCCTGGACGGGGCCGGTCCGGCGGAGCAGGACGCCGCCCGCGACCGCGCCGAGCAGCGCGACCGCCCCGGCCGCCAGGAATGCGGCGTGCAGCCCGCCCAGCGTGGCGAGGGCCTTGGTGGTGGCCGGAGCGAGCGCCTCGGCGCGGGCCGCGGCGATCGCGGTGAGCCCGGCGACGCCGATCGCGCCGACGAAGGTGGGCATCTGGGCGAGGCTGCCCGCGACGCCCTGGTCGGCCGGGTCCAGGCCGGACGTGATGGTCGTGATCGCGGCCACCACGGTCAGGACGTGCCCGAAGCCCATCGTGGCGGACGTGGCCAGCAGCAGGGCCAGGCCGCCGTGCACGGGCAGGACCGCCATCGCCGCGGTGCCCGCGGCCTGCACGGCCAGGCCGATCGCGATGGTCGCGGCCGTCCCGCGGGCGTTGATCAGCCGGGCGGCGAGGGTGCCGCCGGCCAGGGCCGCGACGCCCTCGCCGAGGAAGCCGAGCCCGGTCTGCAGCGGGGAGTAGCCGAGGACGTCCTGCATGTAGATGCTGAGCAGCAGCGTCGCGCCGCCGCACATGCCGAAGGTGACCAGGCCGACGGCCATGCCCCACTTGACGGTCGCACGGCGCAGCAGGCGGAGCGGGACGAGCGGCGCCGCGTGCCGGGCCTCGACGGCGAGGAAGGAACCGAGCAGGACCGCCGAGCCCAGCAGCGCCGCGAGCGTCGGCGCGCTGCCCCAGCCCGCGTCGCCGCCGGTGGAGATGCCGTAGACCAGGGCGAACAGCCCGCCGCTCGCGAGGATCGCGCCGGGGACGTCGAGCCGGGCCCGGCTCCGTCCGGCCGTCTCGCGGACGACCGCGACCGCGCCGAGCAGGACCAGGGAGCCGATACCGACCAGGATCAGCATCGTCCACCGCCAGTTCAGCCCGCTGGTGATGAGGCCGCCGCCGATCGTCCCGATGACGAATCCGAGCGACAGGAGCGCGCCGTTGACGCCGAGGGCCCGGGTGCGGCGCGGCCCCTCCGGGAAGGCGGCGGTCATCAGCGCGAGCGCGGTCGGTCCGATCATGGCGGCGGCGACGCCCTGCCCGGCGCGCGCCGCGACGAGCGGCCCCGGGCTCGGCGCCAGCGCCGCCGCCAGCGACATGAGGGTGAAGCCCGCCACGCCGGTCATGAACAGCCGGCGCCTGCCGAGCATGTCGGACGCGCGCCCGAACAGCGGCATCAGCGCGGCAGTCGGCAGCAGGCACGCGGTCGCGACCCACTGGAGGGCGGACGCTCCGGAGAAGCCGAGGTCGCGGCCGATCTCCGGCAGGGCGACGGTGATGATCGAGTAGTCCAGGCCGGTCATGAAGGTGGCGCCGCACAGGGTGATGAGGACGAGCCAGCCGCGCAGACCGAGCTGCGCGGTGCTCTGTGAGGTGTCTGTCGTCATGCCCTTGAGACTGCTGCTCGCGGGCAGGGCCAGCCAGCGCCCTGCTGAAGGTACATCTGCCAGGTGCAGGCTCACCGCCGGGACCGACTCCGCCGGTGCGCGGCTCTACAACTGCTGGCGGACGCCGGCCTCCTGCGTCACGCGCTGAACCTGCTGGCTCAGGTCTCCTTCGAGCGCGGTCCTGGCGGTCCTGCGGCGCGCCACCGGCAGGATCGTCCTGCGCATGGTGTCTTCGAGCAGGAACGCGGTCCCCGCGTAGAGCGCGATCGCGACGATGGGGACGCCGATCCATCCCGACGCGTGCTCCACGGCCGTGCTGCCGTCGATCTCGTAGATCCCGCTGAGCGTGAACCGGGTCGCCGCCAGGAGCGCGAGCAGGAACAGCAGGGGGCGGGTCCGGACCGACGCGCTGCTCATGGCCAGCAGCATCGCGGCGACGGTGAGCAGGAAGACGCCCAGCATCGCCGAGCGCGCGCCGGGCGGGGACGACCGCATCGTGATCGCGATGGACGCCCACACGGCACCGAGCATCAGCATGATCGTCCCCAGGCCGCCGTCCCGCGCGGCGAAGGCGATGAGCCCCGTGATGATCTCCAGCGGTGCCACGAAGGCCAGCAGGATGACCGTCAGCGGCCCGGCCTGCGCCTGCGGGACCCACTGCAGCTGCAGCGCCGTGTAGAGGACGGTGCCGACGCCGAACGCGAAGAACGCCAGCGGCGCGCTGCTGGCGATCGGCCGCAGCAGCGGGACGGATCTTTCCCCGCGCTCGCGTGTGGCGGCGGCCGGATCGGGTGATCGCACAGGTAGTGAACGCATGACGACGCAGCCGACCGCAGAGGCACCCATGTCGAAGCCCGGACGACCGCCGGCGGCCCTGGCCGCCTGCGCGGTCCTCGCGATCGCCGCCCCGCCGTACGCCGTGAGCGGCACCGCGCAGGGGCGCGCGGAGCCCGCCGTCCTCGCGCCTCCGGGGGAGGACGGCGCGTCGGAACTGGTGCGGGGCTGGCGGATCCAGTCCTCGGCCGTCGCCGGCAGCGACGGCGCGCGGATCTCCCGGCCGGGCTACCGCGCGTCCGGCTGGCTGCCGATCGGCCGTCCCGAGACGCTGATGGCGGGCCTCCTGGAGAACGGCCGGTATCCGCGCGCCTTCTTCTCCGACCGGCTGAGATCGGTGCCGGCGCGGCGGTTCGCGGTCAACTGGTGGTACCGCGACGAGGTGACGCTGCACGCGCGGCGCGGCGGCCGCACCTTCCTGATCATGGACGGTGTGTCCGGCACCGCCGACCTCTGGCTGAACGGCGCCCGGATCGACGGCCGCGCACGGCTCCAGGGCTCCTACTCGCGCTTCGAGTACGACGTGACCCGGTACGTCCGCGACGGTGCCAACGCGATCGCCCTCGACGTCGCGCCGAACAAGGCGAAGACCTACCTCACCGGCAGCCGCCTCGACTGGAACCCGGCCGCCCCCGACCAGGGCACCGGCCTGGACCGCCCGCCGAAGATCGTCCAGGACGGGCCGGTGTCGCTGCGCGACGTCCACGTCGTGCAGCGCAACGCCCGCGACTTCTCCCGCTCCGACCTCACCGTCAAGGCCCTGCTGCGCAACAACACCGGGACGGCGCGGCGGGCCGAGTTCGCCGGCGCGGTCGGCCGGGGCGCGAGGCGGCTGCCGTTCAGGACGGCGGTGACGCTGCC
This sequence comes from Actinomadura montaniterrae, assembly GCF_008923365.1. Taxonomy (GTDB): domain Bacteria; phylum Actinomycetota; class Actinomycetes; order Streptosporangiales; family Streptosporangiaceae; genus Spirillospora; species Spirillospora montaniterrae. The sequence goes on along the minus strand of NZ_WBMR01000009.1, from coordinate 16,871 downwards.
GCCGCACGCCGTGCGTCCCGTCGCGCTCGGCCTGCGCCTCGACCACCCGGACGTGTGGTGGCCGTACCGGCTCGGCGGCCAGCCGCTTTACCGCCTCGCCGCGCACGTCCGCACCGGCGGGCGGGAGAGCGGCCGGTACGCCGAGGACTTCGGCATCCGCACCGTCACCTCGTCGCTGACCCGCGCCGTCCCTGGCCGGACGCACGTGCCGCACGGCTACCGGCGGTTCGAGATCAACGGCGTGCCGCTCGTGATCCGCGGCGGCGGCTGGTCGCCGGACATGTTCCTGCGCTACTCGTCCGGGAACGTCCGCGACCAGCTCGCCTACGTCAGGAACCTCGGCCTGAACGCGCTGCGGTTCGAGGGCAACTTCCCGCCCGACGACATGTTCCGGCAGATGGACCGCGCGGGTGTTCTCGCCATGACGGGCTGGCAGTGCTGCGACCGCTGGGAGGACCCGTACGCCAAGTGGGGCAAGGAGCTCCAGGACAGCGCCGCCGTCCAGGCCGCGGCCGTCGCCCGCCGGCTGCGCGACCACCCGAGCGTGTTCACCTTCTTCCAGGGCAGCGACGCGGCGCCGGACGCGGCGAAGGAGTCGGTGTACGTGCCGGCGTTCGAGGCCGCGGACTGGGGCACGCCGCAGATCGCGTCCGCGGAGGACAAGGCGTCGCCGCGGCTCGGCCCGTCCGGTGCCAAGGAGGGCCCGTACAACTACGTGCCGCCGGTCTACTGGTGGAGCAACGGCCGCGAGACCGCCGCCGTGCACGACCCGGCGTACACGAACGCCGGAAGCGCCTGGGGCTTCGACACCGAGACGAGCGCGGGCAACACCGTCCCGACCCAGGACTCGCTCGACCGCTTCCTGACGCCGGAGGACCAGGCCGCGATCTGGGACCCGGCGACGGCGCGCGGTCCGCGTTCCGGCCGGGACCTCTTCCACGTGTACGCCTACAACGACTACACCCGGACCGCGCGCATGGGGCAGTACAACACCCCGCTGTGGCACCGGTACGGGCCCTGGTCCGACATGGCCTCCTACCAGCGGATCGCGCAGATGGGCGGGTACGAGGCCGCCCGGGCGCAGTTCGAGGCGTACCTCGGCAACTCCAAGGATCCGGCCAATCCGAGCACCGGCGTCATCTACTGGATGATGAACAAGGCGTGGCCGTCGCTGCAGTGGAACCTGTACAACCAGGACTTCGACCAGCCCGGCGTGTACTTCGGCGCGAAGAAGGCGGGCGAGCCGGTGCACATCATGTACGACTACGCGTCCGGTGCGGTGAAGGTCGCGAACCTGACGGGGAGGCGGCAGACCGGGCTGGCGGCGCGCGCGCGGCTGATCGACCTCGACGGCTCGGTGAAGCGGACCTCCCGCGTCGCCGTCTCGGCACTGGCGACCCAGGACGTCCGGACCGTCGCCGCCGCACGAGCACCGAAGGGCATTTCTCGTACCTACTTCCTCGAACTCACGCTGACGCGGCGCGGCGCGACCGTGAGCCGCAACGTCTACTGGCTGTCCACGAAGCCGGACGCGGTCGACTGGAAGAACACCCTCGGCAAGGGCAGCGGCGCGGCCTTCCGGCCGGACGGGTACGCGGACCTGACCGGACTGCGCCGCCTGCCGCGCGCCGCCGTGCGCGCGTCGGCCGCCACCCGCCGCGACGGCGCCGACCTGGTGACCACGGTGACGATCACGGCGATCGGCACGGCGCCGGCCGTCTTCACCAGGGCGGACGTGCGGCGGGGCGCGCCCGGCGGGCGCCCGCTGCCCGGCGACGACCAGGTGCTGCCGATCCGCTGGGACGACAACGACGTCACGCTGTGGCCGGGGCGCTCGCAGACCCTGACCGCCCGGTACCGTGCCGCCGACCTGCGCGGTGCCGTCCCGGTCGTCAGCCTGGCCGGGACGAACCTGCCGGCGCGCACCGTTCCCGCCGCGCCGCGGACGTGAGCGCGTGCCTCATGGCCCGGCCGCGGCGAGCGCGATGGCGCCGATGAGCGCGGCGTCGTCGACGAACCGGGCCGTCACGACCTCCGGCGGGAACGGGACGGCCCGCGCGACGGTCGCGCGGATCGCCGGAAGCAGCGACGGCTCGGCGGCCATGCCGCCGCCGAGGACCACCCGTTCGGGGTCGAGCGTGGTCGCGAGGTTGGCGACCGCCAGGCCGAGCGTCCCGGCGGTGTCGTCCAGCAGCGCCGCCACCCGCGGGTCGTCCCGGCGGGCGAACAGGCCGGCGGCCGTCACCGCCTCGCCGAGGACGGCCGAGGCCCGCGCGGCCAGGCCGCTGCCCGAGGCGTACTCCTCCAGCGGCGCGCGGCCGTCCGCGCACCCGGGCTCGCCGCGCCGCCGCAGCAGGTAGCCGATCTCGCCGGCGGCGCCGTGCGCGCCCGGCACGACGCGCCCGCCGACGACGATCCCCGCGCCGAGGCCGGTGCCGAGGTTCACATAGACGCCGGTGCCGACGCCCGCGAGCCGCCCCCAGCGCGCCTCCGCGGCGGTGGCCGCGTTCACGTCGTTGTCGACGCGCACGGGCGCGCCGAGGTCGGCGGAGACCAGGTCGGGCAGCGGCAGGTCCTCCCAGCCCGGGACGTTGGGCGCCAGCCGCACCCGCCCGTCCCGGACGACGCCGAACGTCGAGACGCCCACCGCGGTCAGCGTGCCGGGGGTCGCGGCGACGAGGCGGTGCGCCGCGTCGAGCGCCCGGCGCACCACCCGCTTCGCGCCGTCCGCGGCCCGCGTCTCCAGGCGGGCGCGGCGGAGCGGCGTCCCGGCCGCGTCGGCGGTGGCCAGCGCGACCTTGGTCCCCCCGAAGTCGATCGCCAGGATCATGCGGGCTGCGGTTCGGCGCCGCCGGGTTCGGTGAAGGGCTCGCTGATCTCCTTCGGCCCGAACGGCCAGATCCGCTCAAGCCGCGCCCAGACCAGGTACGCGACGACGCCGGCCGCGAGCCAGACGAGCGACAGCACGATCGGCTTGGTGCCCGCCGACTTGTAGATGTAGATCCAGCCCGCCAGCGCGACCAGGCTCGGCAGCGGGTACAGCCACATCCGGTACGGGCGCGGCAGGTCCGGCTGCCGGCGCCGCAGCACGGTCAGGGCGACGACCTGAGCGACCGACTGCACCAGCACGAACACGGCCGTCAGCATGCTGATGACGTCGGTCAGGGTGAACAGCGAGCCGATCGCCGTGATGACGCCCATCGCGTACAGCCCGAACGTCGGGAACTTCAGGCGCGGATGCAGCCGCGCGAACCACGGCAGGAACAGCTTGTCGCGCGCCGCGTTGTAGGGCACGCGGGAGCCGCCGAGGAGCCCGGCGAACACCGACGCGAACGCCGTGACGATGATCCCGACCGTGAAGACCTGCGCGGCGCCCTTGCCCCACGTCCTCTCCAGGACGAGGGACGCGAACGAGCTGGACTCCTGCGTCTTCTCCCACGGGATGACGCCGAGGATCCCGACCTGGAGGAGGAAGTACAGCGTCATCATGCCGAGGATCGAGAAGATGATCGCGCGCGGGATCACCCGGCCCGGTTGCCGGACCTCGGCCCCGAGGTAGGCCGCCGTGTTGTAGCCGAGGTAGTCGTACACGGCGATGACGAGCCCGGCGCCGAGCCCGTGGAAGAACTTCGACCCCGCGTCGCGCGGGTAGGTGAACGCCAGGTCGGAGTGGAAGTGCGTGAACGCGGCGAGGATCACGCCGAGCACCGAGACCAGCATGACGACGAAGAAGACCGTCGTGAGCAGCCCGATGTCGCCGATCTTCCGGTACAGCGCCGCGACGACGACCGCGACGACGGCGATCGCGAGGACGTGGCCGCCGGTCGACAGGCCGGAGCCGTCCACGAGCGAGGGCCACAGGTAGCCGGCGTACTGCACGAGCCCGATCACCCCGGTCGACATGATCAGCGGGATGAAAAGCACCGCCGACCAGACGAACAGGAACGGCATCAGCCGGCCGGTGCGGTACTGGAACGCCTCGCGCAGGTAGAGGTAGGTGCCGCCGGCGCCGGGCATGGACGCGCCGAGCTCCGCCCAGACCAGGCCGTCGGCCAGCACGATCAGCGCGCCGACCAGCCAGCCGAACATGGCCTGCGGCCCCTCCATCGTGGAGATCATCGCAGGGATGGTGACGAACGGCCCGATGCCGCACATCTGGGTCATGTTCACGGTGGTGGCCTGGAACACGCCGAGCCGCCGTTCGAACCCCGAGCCCGCGGGAGCGGTCATCTCGGTCCTCCCTTCCTCGTGACCGGACGCCTCGCCCCCGCCCGACGTCGATGCGAATGTAAGGGAGGCTCCCTAACAAATCAACACCCGAGGCGTGCGCCGTGCCGGGATATGTCAGGCTTTACACGTGCCGAGCCGGGAGACCGCCAACACCACCAGCGTGCTGCGGATCATGAACGAACGCGCCGTCTACGAGCAGATCCGCCTGCTCGGACCGGTGTCGCGACCGCAGCTCGCCGCGGCGACCGGGCTGTCCAAGCCCACGATCTCGCTCGCGCTCGCCGACCTGGAGCGCGTCGGCCTGGTCAAGGCGATCGGCCGCCGCACCGGCGGCGCCGGGCGGTCCGCCCGGCTGTACGGCATCCGGCCCGAGACCGGCTGGGTGATCGGGCTCGACGTCGGCCGGGAATGGATCCGCGCCGCGCTCGCCGACCTGTCCGGCGAGATCGCGGTGCGCGAGGACGTCCGCTCGGTCGGCGCCGACGGGAGCACCGGGCCGGCCGCGCTCATCGACCGGCTCGGCCGGATCGTCGACGACCTGGCGAAGGCCGCGGACGGCGCCGTCACCAGCATCGTCCTCGGCACCCCCGGTGTCCACGACGTCGAGAACCGGCGCCTCCGGCTGGCGCCCAACCTGCCCGGGTGGGACGAGCCGGGCGTCACCGCGCGGCTCGCGCGGCGGCTGCCCGCGCCCTGCACCATCGAGAACGACATCGACCTGGCCGCGCTGGGGGAGCGGGGGTACGGGCTGGGCGAGGGCGTGGCGCACTTCGCGTTCGTGTCGATCGGCACCGGCATCGGGATGGGGATCGTCCTGAACGGCGAGCTGCACCGCGGCGCGCGCGGCGCGGCCGGGGAGATCGCGTGGCTGCCGTTCGGCGAGGCCGACCCCCGGGAGACCCGGTCGCACGGGATGCTGGAGTCCGTCGCGTCCGGCCCCGGCGTCGTCGCCGCGGCGAAGCGGCTCGGCATGACCGGGCCGATCACCGCCAAGCGCGTCTTCGACGCGGCCCGGGCCGGCGACCCGGTCGCGGCGGAGGCCGTCGCGCACGAGGCCGGGCACGTCGCCCGCGCGCTGGCCAGCGTCGTCGCGCTCCTCGACCCCGACCTGATCGTGCTCGGCGGCGGCATCGGCGGGCACGGCGCCGACGTGCTCCTCGGCGCCGTGCGCGACCGCCTCGAGGCGATGACCCCGCTCGGCGCGCCGCGCGTCGAGGTCTCCGCCCTCGGCGACGACGCCGTCGTCCTCGGCGCCCTGGCCACGGGCCTGGAAACGGCCCGCGACCTGGTCTTCGCCCGCGCCGTGACCGAGGCGTGAACCGCCGCCGGGGCCCGCGGCCTCAGGGCGTCGGCAGGTCCAGCTTGGCGGCGAGGGCCTCCAGCATGTCCGCCTGCCGATCCGGGCGCACGTCCAGGAGGTTGGTGGCGAGGTGCATCTCGTCGGCGCCGACCTCGGCGGCCAGGTCGAGAGCACGCAGCGTGCCGTCGATGAAGTCGGCGGTGGACACGTCGGTGCCGGGCGGTGCGGGGAAGGCGCTGACGAGGACGGTCCCGTCGCCGCCCGCGTCCCAGTACCAGCGGACCTGGGTCCGGGTGTCGTCCCAGTTCACGGCGGTGGTGACGAACCCGTCCCCGATCCGTGCCGCGCGCTCGACGGTGCGGCGGGTGATCGCGCCGAACAGGACCGGGATGCCGTCGCCGTACGGCTTCGGGCCGATCTTGGAGGCGGGGATCCGGTAGTGCTCGCCGTGGAACTCGACCGGGTCGGGACCCCAGCAGGCGCGCATCGCGGCGACGTGCTCGGCGAAGCCGGCGCCGCGCCGCGCGGCGGGCACGCCGGCGGCGGTGAACTCCTCGGGGATGTAGTACGGGGCGAGCCGGGTGCCGCCGCCCTGCCCGACGCCGGCGACCACCCGGCCCCGGGACAGCTGGTCGAGGGTGGCGAGCCGGCGCGCCACGACGACGGGCGGCTGGAAGATCGTGTTCAGGATCGCGGTCGTCAGCCGGATCCGCCGGGTGTGCGCGGCGGCCCAGGTCAGCACCTCCAGGACGTCCCACGGCGCCGACTCGGGCAGCCCGGCGTCGTTGGTCCAGTGCGGGCCGACGGGGGTGAGGAGCCGGTCGCTGACCGACACGGCGTGGAAGCCGGCCCGCTCGGCGGCCCGCGCGACCGTGACGACGGCGTCGGGTCCGGCGTGCGGGCCGAAGTGCTGGAGGGTGACTCCGAGGCGGGGCAGGTCCATCGCGTGATCTCCGTTCATCGGTCGCCGGGCATGCGCCCAGGCGAAGGCGTCCTTCCCGGATAGGTCGGAGCCGTCTCGCCGTTCTTGCGCCCTCCGGAGCGGAAACCGGCGACGGATTCCCGGCGCGGCGGCCGGCGGGTCAGTCCGGCCGGCGCAGCCCGGCGATGAGGAGCGCCACCAGCCGGCGGGCGTCGTACCGGGGATCGGTGTCCGCGCCGATGCACAGGTTCCCGACGCCGCGCATCAGCTCGTAGGCCTCCAGGCCGGGGCGGATCTCGCCGGACGCGGCGGCGGCGCCGAGCAGCCGTGCGCAGACGGGCACGAGGCGGTCGAGGAAGTAGGCGTGCAGCGCCTCGAAGCCCGCCTCGTCCGACTGCAGCACGGCGGCGAGCCCGTGCTTGGTGACCAGGAAGTCGACGAACATCTCGATCCAGCGACCCAGCGCGGCGTGCGGGGTCGGTCCGGCTTCGAGCAGCGCCGGGCCGGCCTCGGCGCAGGCCTCGATCTGGTGCCGGTAGACGGCGATGATGAGGTCCGCCCGCGTCGGGAAGTGCCGGTAGATCGTGGCCGTCCCGACGCCCGCCTCGGCGGCGATGTCGCGGACCGGCGCCTCCACGCCCGACGCGACGAAGACCGCGGCGGCCGCGTCCAGCAGGGCCTCCTTGTTGCGCCGGGCGTCCGCCCGCTTGGGACGGGCGGTGCGGTCGTCCGCGTCCGCCTCCCGCTCGCTGCCGCTCACCGAGCCCTCCACCTCCGGATTGCTAAACGGGACAGTGTCCCGTATGTTCGAAATGGGACAACGTCCCGTTTGTTCATGATGGCAGACCCGGGCGCGGCCACCAAGCCGGGTCCTCCTAGGAAAGGCCGTTCCATGCCCGATTCGAACGCAGTGACCGCTCCGGTCGTGTCCGTGAAGCCGGTCGTGCTGCCCGCACCCGGACGCGGCGCGGATCTCCAGGTCCGCGTGTCCGCGCCCGTGACCGGGCACGACCTGCCGGTCGTCGTCTTCTCGCACGGCTTCGGCTGGTCGATGGACGGCTACGCGCCGCTGGCCGACTTCTGGGCCGCCGCCGGTTTCGTGGTCGTCCAGCCCACCCACCTCGACTCCAGGACGCTCGGCCTGCCCGCCGACGATCCCCGCACGCCGCTGATCTGGCGCATCCGGGTGGAGGACCTGAAGCGCGTCCTCGACGGGCTCGACGCCGTCGAGGCGGCCGTGCCGGGCCTCGCCGGACGGGTGGACCGCCGCCGCGTCGCCGTGGCCGGGCACTCCTGGGGAGCGCAGACGGCGAGCATGCTGCTGGGAGCACGGGTGCTCGACGCCGGCGGCGTCCCCGGGGAGGACATGACCGATCCCCGGGTGACGGCGGGCGTGCTGCTCGCCCTGACCGGCCTCGGCGGGGACGACCTGTCCCCGTTCGCCGCCGAGCACTTCCCGTTCATGAACCCGTCCTTCGACGGCATGGCCGCGCCGACCCTCGTGATCGCGGGGGACGAGGACCGGTCGCCGCTGTCGGTCCGCGGCCCGGACTGGTTCACCGACCCGTACTTCCTCAGCCCGGGGAGCAAGAGCCTGCTGACCCTCTTCGGGGCGGAGCACTCGCTCGGCGGCATCCCCGGTCACGGCGTCGCGGAGACGACCGACGAGAGCCCCGAGCGCGTCGCGCTGATCCAGCGGCTCACCACCGCCTACCTGCGCAGCGCCCTCGACGTTGAGGACGGGGCCTGGCTCGCGGCGTGCGCCGAGCTGGAGGGCGACCCGCAGGCGCTGGGGAAGATCCAGAGCAAGTGACCGCTCCCCGCCGGGCGCGGCTCGGCGGGAGGGATCAGGGCGCCGGGGGACGGGCCCGCGCGGTGCCCCGGCCCCCGGCGCCGATCGGCAGCCGGACGGCGGGCGGGAGCGGCGCGGTGGGCGCGTCCGCCTGGAACGACCGGATCATCAGGGCCGCGAAGCGGCGCGAGGCCGCGAGCCGCGCCGCCCGCGACCCGGCGCGGATGCCCTCGTTCGCCATGAGGGCGAGCACGACGTCCTCGATGACGACGTCCTTCCGCAGCCCGCCCGCCTCCTTCGCCCGCCGGATCAGCTCGGCCAGGGCGCGCAGGGTGCGCTCGCGGCCCTCCACGAAGTCGTACACCTGCGGGTACTGCGAGGTGAGGGCGTGGGCGAAGCCCCGGTCCAGGGCGTGGACCTCCATGAGCCGCTCGATTGCCGCGGCGAACCCCCGCCACGGGTCGGCCGCCGCGAGGCCCTCCTCGACGATGCCGATGCACGCGGCCATCTGCTCGGCGAAGGCCGCCGTGAGCAGCGCCTCCTTGGTCGGGAAGCGGCGGTAGAGCGTGGCCGGGCCGACGCGCGCGCGGCGGGCGATCTCCCGCATCGGGACGTCCAGGCCCTCTGCGGCGAACGCCTCGCGCGCCACTTCGAGGATGCGCTCCCGGTTGTCCCGGGCGTCCGAGCGGAGCTTCCGAACCACTTCGTCCGTCACCGCTCTCACTTTAGCCAAGCGGACGGGGTGTTCCGTTACGGTCGGCGGCATGAGAGCAGTCCAGTTCGAGGAGTACGGCCCGCCGAGCGTCCTGCGCATCGCCGAGGTCGAGGCGCCGCACGCCGGGCCGGGCGAGATCCGCGTCGCCGTCCGGGCGTCGGGGATCTCGCCGGGGGAGACGCTGATCCGTTCCGGGGCCATGCGCGGCCTGGTGCCTGTGACCCTTCCGTACCGGACGGGGTTCGACGCGGCGGGCGTGGTGGACGAGGTCGGCGAGGGCGTCACCGGCGTCGCGGTCGGCGACGAGGTGTTCGGCATGACCGCCATGACGGCGCGCGGCGCGAACGCCGACTTCGCGGTCCTGGCCGCCTGGGCGCCGAAACCGGCCGCGTGGAGCTGGGAGGAGGCGGGCGGCGCCGCCGGAGCCGCCGAGACGTCCACCCGGGTCCTCGACCGGCTGGCGGTCGATGCCGGGCAGACCGTGCTCGTGCAGGGCGCGGCCGGCGGCGTGGGCACGGTCGCCGTGCAGATGGCGGTCGCGCGGGGCGCCACCGTCATCGGAACGGCGAGCGAGCGGAACCACGACTTCCTGCGATCCCTCGGCGCGGAGCCGACGACGTACGGGGCGGGGCTCGCCGAGCGGGTCCGCGCCCTCGCGCCGGACGGGGTGGACGCCGTGTTCGACTGCGCCGGAGGCGCGCTGCCCGACCTCGTCGCCATCGCCGGGGACCCGGCGCGCGTGGTGACGATCGCCCCGGACCTCACCGCCGCGTCCCACGGCGTTCACATGTCGCACGGCGCGCCGGTCGACGACACGGGCGCGGCCCTCGGCGTCGGCGCCGACCCGCTGGCGGTGCACGGCCTGCCGATCGCGGTGGCCCTCGCCGCCCGGGGGCGCCTGCGGGTGCCGGTCGCGGCGGCGTTCCCGCTCGCCGAGGTCGCGGCGGCGCACGAGCTGAGCGAGGGCCGCCACGCCCGCGGCAAGATCGTGCTGGTGGGCTAGGGGCCGCTAAGGGCCGGGCCGCGCAGCTCCTTGGGGCAGGACGTACCGCGCGGCATCTTGTAGGGGGCGGCCAGCCGGTAGGTGCCGGCCCTCGGGGCGACGAGCTCCGTCCAGGAGTCGCCCGAAGCGTCCGGTGCGGTCGGCGCCAGGCAGCCGTTCGGGTTCTCGTACTGCGGCGGCCGGCTCTCGTCGTACTTGCGGATCTGCTTGGACGCGTCCGTCTCGAAGGGCGGCTGGAGGCTGTGGCCCTCCCCGTCGACCAGGCTCAGCCAGGGCGAATAGGGCAGGCGGATCAGGATCCGGCCCGGTGCGCCGACCTTCAGCGTCATCTCGTTCTGCTCCGCGCGGACGACGGTCGTGTTCGGCTCGGCGAGAGGCGCGGGGTCGGTGACGGCGTACAGGTGCCAGTTGCTGTCGCTCCAGATCTTCTTCAGGTACGGCAGGCCGTTGCCGACCAGCTCCCGCTCGCGCTCGGCGCCGTTGTCGGGCGCGTCCGCGGGCAGGACGACGTAGTGGACCGCCCAGTGCTTCAGCCAGTCGTGGTACGTGCCCACGGTGAGCGTGCCGTCGTAGAAGAGGGGGTTGCGTTTGATGTCGGCCTGGCGGTTCCAGCCCCGCGCGAGGTTCACGTAGGGGGCGAGGGCCGAGGCCTCCCGGTGCGAGCGCGCCGGCACGACCTCGACCCGCCCGCGCTCGGCCCCCGCCTTGCGCAGCTCGTGGACGAGGGGCGCGAGGCGGCGGGTCCAGGCGGCGGCCGGGTGGGCGCGGACGACGTCCTGGACCGTCTTGATGCCGATCCAGGTCGTGAACCCGAGGAACACCAGCACGATCGCGTACCACTTGCGCGACCGCGGCTCGGTGAAGGGCAGCGCGGCGATCAGCACGACGCCGGTGAACAGCATGGAGAGCCGGGTGATGTTCGTGCCGATCTGCGAGGTGATCAGCGTGGCGAACAGCACGACCGCCGAGCTCACGACCGACGTGATCCGGACCGTCCGCCATTCCTTCGGGACGAGCAGGATGACGGCGACCGCGAAGACGATGGGCAGGATCGCCGACCCGAGCGGCATCGGCTGGGTGCCCGAGAAGGGGAACAGCCAGGCCGACACCGCGACCACGACGACGGGCGCGACGCCGAGCGCGTAGGCGGCCGGCCTGCGCTTCTGCAGGAACAGGGCCGCGGCCACGAGCCCGATGTACAGCCCGGCCACGGGGGAGCAGGCGGTCGCGAGGCCGGCGAGCGGGCCGGCGGCCACCGCCTTCGCCCAGCGGTTGCCGCGCAGGGGGCGGGGGGTGCTGAAGACGATCGCGGCCGCGGCGATGCCGAACATCAGGCCGAGGCCGAACGTGACCCGGCCCGACACCGCGTTGCAGATCAGCGCGAGGACGCCGGCGAGCGAGGGCCACAGCGGCCGGCGGACGTGCCCGCTGCGGGTGAGGATCACGGTCATCAGCGCCGCCGAGACCGTGCCTGCGATGATCATCGTGGTCCGGACGCCGAGCAGCGACATCACGTACGGCGACACGGCGCTGTAGGAGACCGGGTGCATCCCGCCGTACCAGGCGAGGTTGTACGCCGATCCCGGGTGGCGGCCCGCGAACTCGGCCCAGGCGTCCTGCGCCGCGAGGTCGCCGCCGCTGCTGGCGAGCGTGCCGAGCCACAGCAGGTGCAGGACCGCGGCGATCGCCGTCACGAGCGTGACCGGGTGGCGCAGGAACCGGTTCAGCGACGGGCGCCGGTGCCCGGAATCCTCCGGCGTGCCGCGTCCGTCCGGACGTTCGGGCGGCCGTTCGCCGCCGGGACGGGTCCGGCCCGCGTCCCGCCCGGTGTCGCCGTCCAGGGTGGTTCCGGGCCCCGGGTCGGGATCATGGGCGCGCGGGGCCTGCGCTGCGGTCACTGACGGGACGCTCCATGTCTGTGCTCATGCCCGGCAGGGCGTAATAAACCGGTATATGAACACTACGGGGGAAACCCCGGACACTTCATATCGGCCGCCCTGCTGGTGGTGCCGCCGAGTCGCATGGGCGCCGTCGCGGGGCCAGCGCAGGATCCGGCGCCGGACTCGTCGCCGGGGCTGAAGCGGGTGTGCGGTCAGGCGAGGCCGGGCGAGCCGGGGGCCTGGAGCTGCCCGGCCGCGGCCTCCGCGTCGCGGCGCAGCTCGGGCGGGATCAGCTCGAGGAGCTGGTCCGGACGCAGCGGGAGGTCGAGGAGGCTGAGCTTCACCCGGCTGCGGCTGGCGTGGTCCCGCGCCGACAGCCGGACGACCTGGCCGGCCTCCGGCAGCATCGTCGCGGTGAGGCGGTCCCCGTGCCCGAGCTCGGCGGCGGCCGTCCCGTCGATGTCGAGGGTGATGGGCGCGCTGTCCGCCGCGACGCAGAGGCGGATCTGGTCGGCTGCGCCTAGCACGACGGGCCGGCTGATCCCGGACATGGGGGCGACCGGGGTGATGGCCACCGCGTTGGAGGACGGCGACACGATCGGCCCGCCGGCGGCGTAGTTGTACGCGGTGGAGCCGGTCGGCGTCGACACCACCAGCGCGTCGGCCCGGTAGTAGCCGTACCGCAGGTCGTTGACGGTGAGGTCGAGGGAGACGGCGCCGGACCGGGACGAGCGGCCGAGGACGACGTCGTTGAACCCGGACCGGGTCGTCAGCTCGACGGGGCCGGCGTCCACGCACAGGGCGGCGTGCTGCTCGATGGTGAAGTCGTGGGCGGCGAGCCGCGCCAGCGCCGCGGGCAGCTGCGCCGGATGCACCTCGGCGAGGAACCCCAGGTTGCCGTGGTTGACGCCGAGGACGGGCACGGGACGGTCGATCACCAGCCGCATCGCGCCGAGGATCGTGCCGTCGCCGCCGAGCGCGATGAGGCCGTCGACCTCGGCCGCGAACCGGGCGTCCGGGACGACCTCGACGCCGGACGGCACCCGGTGCCGGTCGGCGGGCCGGGCCAGCACCCGCGCCGGGCGGTCGCGGGCGGCCGCCACGATCGTCTCGATCGACGGGCCCACCGGCCTGGTCGGATGGAGGACCAGCCCGACCGCCCTGACCTGCGGTTCCGCACCCATGCCCTCACCTTACGGGGTGCCCTCCCGGCGGGATCGCGGCACCGGGCGGGTGTCAGGGAAGGGCGCTCCGGGCGGTGCGGCATCGGTGCGGTAGAGGTGTACGAGGCCGCGCGTCACGGCGGCGGGCCAGACCGTCGCGTGCTGCTCACCGGGGATGACCTCGCTGCGGACGCCGACACCCGGGCACCGCTTCAGCCGGTCGGTGAACGCGGCGAGGTCGGCGACCATGTCGAGGCCCGACAGCGTGCGGAGCATCTCGGCCTCCATGACCGGCCAGCTGCGGTGCGGGGCGTCCTCCAGCTCGCCGACGGCGAGGTAGACGTCGGCGGCGTCCGGGGCGGCGATGGGCGTCCGGCGCGGGTCGAGCAGCAGATGGTCGTCCCACCACAGCGACGGGCTCACGGCCAGGAAACGGCGGAACCCCTCGGGGCGGCGCGCCAGGGCCCAGCACGTGAAGAGCCCGCCCAGGGAGAACCCCGCGAGCCCCCGGTCGGCGGGGTCGAGCGGATGGGCGGACTCGACGTACGGGGCGATCACGTCGCGGATCAGGTCGAGCGTCGCGTCCGCGCCGCCCGTCCCGTAGGCGGTCCTCACCTGCAGGTAGCCGGAGACGGCGCTGGTCGGCGTCATGTCGCGGGCGCGCTGGGCGCTCAGCCGCCGCAGGTCGTCGGTGGCGGGCGAGATGCCGACGACGGCGACCGGACGCAGCTGCCCCGCCGCGTAGGCCAGCGTCGTGTGGGCGATCTGCGCCGCGGTGGCGAACGTGAACAGGCCGTCGAGGAGGTACAGCACCGGGTACGGGCCGGGGCCCGCCGCCTTCCGCAGGTTCGGCGGCGGCAGGGCCACCGCGACATGCCACCGGTCGGTGGGCTCGCCGCCGGCGACCAGCGTGTACTGGACCGCGCCAGGCAGTTCCATGGGTCCCGCCGTCCAGCTGATCGCCATGCGCCAAGGATAAGGAGATCGCCCGGGGCGCCCCGGGGCGGTGTCGGAGATCACAGGGATCACCCTGTCCGATCGGTCAGACCTGACCGATCGGACAGTTAGCGTGGTGGCCATGGCGCGTACCCCGGCCGCCCTGCGCGGGCAGATCCTGGAGTCGGCGCTGCGCTCGTTCGCGCGGTACGGCTTCCGCGGCACGTCGCTGCAGCACATCGCCTCCGGCGCGGGCTGCTCGAAGGCGTCGCTGCTGTACCACTTCGCCAACAAGGAGGCGATCCTCGCCGAGCTGCTGGCGCCCGTGGAGCGGGAGGCCGTCGCGCTGGACGCGCGGCTGGCCGGCCTGGACGGCGAGGAGGCCGCGCTGGCGGCCGTCAGCGCCTTCGCCGACCTCACCGTGCGGTTCCGGCGCGAGATGAAGGTGCTGCTGGAGACCCTGCCGGAGCGGACCGCGCCGGCCGACCCGGCGCTCGACGGGCTCGGCGACCGGCTGGCGGACGCGCTGGCGGGCCGCTCGTCCGACCCGGCGGACCAGGTCGCCGCGTGGATGGCGCTCGGCGGCATGTTCATGACCGGCGCCGCCGACCCGCCGATGAGCGACGAGACGCTGCGCGAGGCGATGGCCCGGGCCGCCCTGCGGACGCTCGGCCGCGCCTCCGGCGGGGACGGGGACGCGTGAGCCCGCGCCGGGCGCCCGGGCGCCGGGGCGGGACCCCGATCGACGACATGAGGAAGGAAGCGGCTTTGTTCGCTCGTATCGGACGCGTCGTCGTGCATCACCCCTGGCGGGTGATCGCGGTGTGGCTGGTGGCCGCGGCGGCCGTGGTCGCGCTCGCGCCGAAGCTGACCGCGACCACCGACGAGGCGTCGTTCCTGCCGAGCCACTACGAGTCCATCCAGGCGCAGACCCTGCAGCAGAAGGCCTTCCCGCAGGCCGCCACGCCCGCCGCCATCATCGTGCTGGAACGGCAGGACGGCGCGCCCCTGACGGCGGCCGACTCGGGGCGGGTCGCCTCGGTCGGGAAGGCGCTGGAGGACGCGCACATCAAGAACGTCACGGCCGTGCAGACCGCCCCGGCCACCGGGAACAAGAAGATCCAGATCATCTCGGTGCAGATGCCGAAGCCGGAGGGGACGCAGGGCAAGAACCAGACCGACGCGGTGAAGGACCTGCGGTCCGCACTGCAGGACAAGCTGGACGGCACCGGCCTCAAGGGCGGGATCACCGGCACCGCCGCGCAGAACCTGGACGGCCAGGAGGCCGGGGCCAAGGCCGAGGCGATCACCGGGGCCGCCACGATCGGGCTGATCCTGGTGCTGCTCCTGGTGATCTTCCGGAGCCCGATCATCGCGCTGCTCCCGGTGATCACCATCGGGGCGGTGTCGCAGATCGCGACCGGGCTGATCGGCTGGGCCAACGACGTCTTCGACCTCAAGACCGACAGCTCGGTGAGCTCCATGCTCATCGTCGTGCTGTTCGGCGTCGGCACCGACTACATCCTGTTCCTGATGTTCCGGTACCGGGAGCGGTTGCGCGCGGGCGAGGACTCCAAGACGGCGATGGTGTCGGCGATCGCCCGCGTCGGCGAGGCGATCTCGTCGGCCGCGGGCGCCGTGATCATCGCGTTCCTCGCCCTGGTCCTGTCGACGCTGGCGCTGTTCCGCTCGCTCGGACCCGCGCTGGCGATCGCGGTGGCGACGACCCTGCTGGCGGGCCTGACGCTGATCCCCGCGGTGGTGTCGCTGCTGGGCACGAAGGTGTTCTGGCCGTCCAAGGCGTGGCGGCACGAGCCGAAGGGCGCCCGGTTCGCCGCGATCGGCGCGTCGATGGGCCGCCACCCCGGCCGGTTCGCCGTCGTCTCCGGCCTGCTGCTGGCCGTGCTGGCAGCCTTCTCCCTCGGCTTCCACTCCAACTTCGACCTGTCCGGCGGCTCCATCCCCAAGGGCGCCGAGTCGACCGTGTGGCAGAAGGAGCTGCTCAAGGGCCTGCCCGCGGGCGCCACCGAGCCGTCCGACGTCTACCTGCGCTCGACGGCCGGAACACCGCTCGACCGGGCCGGCCTCGCCGGGTACAAGGCGAAGCTGGCCGCGGTGAACGGCGTCGGCAACGTCGCCGACCCGGTGCTGTCGAAGGACGGGAGCGTCGCCGACTTCCGCGTCACGCTCGCCGAGAAGCCGGAGTCGTCGTCGGCCATCAAGGCGGTGAAGGGGCCGCTGCGCTCCACCGCGCACGACGCCGCCCCGGCCGGGACGACCGCGGTCGTCGGCGGCATCACCTCGGTGTTCGTCGACATCCAGGCCGCGGTCGACCACGACTACGCCGTCGTGTTCCCCGTCGCGGCCGTGCTGATCATGGTGATCCTCGGGCTGCTGCTGCGCAGCGTGGTCGCGCCCTGGTACCTGATGGCGTCGGTCGGGCTCGGGTTCGCCGCGACGCTCGGCGCCAGCGTGCTGATCTTCCAGCAGCTCCGCGGCGAGCCCGGGCTGATCTTCATGCTGCCGGTGATCATGTACCTGTTCGTGGTGGCGCTCGGCACCGACTACAACATCCTCATGATCGCCCGATTGCGCGAGGAGGCGCGGGAGGGGCGGTCGCCGCGCGAGGCGGCCGCGCTGTCGGTGCGGTACGCGGGGCCGACCGTCGCCGCGGCGGGCGTCATCCTCGCCGGCACCTTCGCCTCGCTGATGCTGGCGGGCGGCTCCACCCTGCTGCAGATGGGCTTCGCGATCTCGGCGGGCATCGCGATCGCGGCGTTCGTCATGGCGCTGTTCTTCACCCCCGCCGTGACCGCGCTGATCGGGCACGCCGCCTGGTGGCCCGGCCACGCCGACGCGCCCGCGCACGAACCGGCGCCCGGCGCGGACGCCCCGGGCGAGCCCGCCGCCCAGCCGACGAACCGGCGCTG
>NZ_WBMR01000089.1 GCF_008923365.1 Actinomadura montaniterrae | reverse complement strand
CGGGCGCGCTCGCGGCCCAGCCGGGCGCCGCCCGGGTCGCGGCGGCCACCGCGGCCGCGACGTCCACGGCCGTGCCGACGGGCACCTCCCCCACCGGTTCGCCGGTCGCCGGGTCGGTCACCGTGAACGCGCCGTCCCCGCCGCCGCGGCTCCACCGCGCGCCCGCCAGCGTCCACCTGTCGCCTGGCCGCATCCCGTGCACCTCCTGCCGTCACGAAGACCCCGACCGCCGTTGACTACCCGGAGATCGGCGCTTCAATGACGGCGGGATCCGCGTCAGCGCGGCGGGGACCTGCGTCAGTGCTCACTTACTGGATCGGCTACGGTGGAGCCCAGCACGAGAGTCGAGGGAGGCGCGGGTGGACTTCGATCTGCCGGAGAACGCGGCCGCGGTGCGCGAGGGCGTGCTGGCGATCGCCGGGAAGTACGACCAGGAGTACTGGAGCCGCTGCGACGCCGACAAGCGGTGGCCGGAGGAGGTCTGGCGGGAGCTGGTCCAGGGCGGCTGGCACAGCCTGGCGATCCCCGAGGAGCACGGCGGCGCGGGCCAGGGCCTGCTGGAGCTGGCGGTGGCGCTGGAGGCGCTCGCCGAGGGCGGCGCGGGCGGCGCCGCCTCGTTCATGTACCTGCTCACCCCGGCGTTCGGCGGGCTGACCATCGCCCGGCACGGCACCGAGGAGCAGAAGCGCGCGTTCCTGCCGCGGATCGCGGCGGGCGAGATCGAGACCTGCTTCGCGATCACCGAGCCGGACGCGGGCAGCAACGCGATGAACATCTCCACGCAGGCCCGCCGCGACGGCGACGGCTTCGTGGTGAACGGCCAGAAGATCTGGATCTCCGGGGTGGAGCGCGCCGACTACCTGGTGCTCGTCACGCGGACGATCCCGGCGGCCGAGGCGAAGCCCCGCACGAACGGCTTCACCGTCCTGCTGGTGGACATCAAGCAGGCCGTCACCGACGGCACGCTGACCTACCGGCCGATCCCGAAGCTCGGCACCAACACCGTCGCGTCCAGCATGGTGTTCCTGGACGGCGTGCGCGTCCCCGCCGACCACGTCCTCGGGGAGGTCGACCAGGGCTTCGCCGTCCTGTGGGACATCCTCAACCCCGAGCGGATCCTCGCCGCCGCGGGCGGCGTCGGGTCCGGCGGCCTGGTGCTGAAGATCGCCTGCGACTACGCCACCGACCGCGCGCCGTTCGGCAAGCCGATCGGGTCGAACCAGGGCATCGCCTTCCCGCTCGCCCGGATCAAGGCGCAGCTGGAGCTGGCGCGGCTGATGACCTACAAGGCGGCGTGGCTGTGGGACCAGGGCCGCCCGTGCGGCTCGGAGGCCAACATCGCCAAGCTCACCGCGGCCGACGCCGCCTGGCAGGCCGCCGACCGCGCCTTCCAGACCCACGGCGGCATGGCGTACTCGCTGGAGTACCCGGTCGCCCGGATGTTCCGCGACGCCCGCATCGCCAAGAACATCCCGGTCGCCGAGGAACTCGTCCTGGCCCACATCGCCCAGCACGAGCTCGGCCTCCCGCGCTCCTACTGACCGCCGCCTCGCGGCGAGTCGCCGTCATGAGGCGCCTCACGACGGCGACTCGCCGCGAGTGAACGCGGTTCTAGGCGCCTTCGGTGAGGCGGACGGAGCGCTCCGGGTCGTGCGCGGCGCGCAGGTCGCGCTTGAGGATCTTGCCGGAGTGGTTGCGCGGCAGCGCGTCGACCAGCTCGTACCAGCGGGGCCGCTTGAACCCGCCGAGGTGGGCGCGGCAGTGCGCGTCCAGGTCGGCGGGCGTCGTCCCGGCCCGGACGACGACGAGCGCCTTGACCGCCTCGCCCCACCGGGCGTCCGGGACGCCGATCACCGCGGCGTCCAGCACGCCCGGATGCCGGACGAGCACCTGCTCGACCTCGGCGGAGTACACGTTCTCGCCGCCGCTGCGGACCATGTCCTTGGCGCGGTCGACGAAGTGGAAGTAGCCGTCGGCGTCGCGGCGCATCAGGTCGCCGGTGCGCAGCCAGCCGCCGTCCATCGGGTCCGGCAGCCCCGCGTACCCGGCCATCACGCTCGCGCCGCGCAGGAGAAGCTCGCCGACCTCGCCGGGCTCGTCGGCGCCGTCCAGCGCCAGGTCGAACGGCGGCAGCGGCAGGCCGACGGTCCCGGGGCGCTCCAGCTCGTCGTCCAGCGTGGTGATCGTGACGAAGTTGCCCGCCTCGGTCGACCCGTACACGCCCCGGTACCCGATGCCGAGGTCGCGGAGCTCCTCCAGGGTGCGCGCGCGCTCGGTGCCGGCCATACCGAACACCAGCCGCAGCGTTCCGGGCGCGGCGGCGGGATGGCGCAGCGCCCGTCCCGTGCCGGTGGGGAAGATCGCGACCGTGACGCCGTGCCCGGCGACGAGCGGCCACAGCACGTCGGGCGACGCGCCCGGCGGGAGCACCACCGTCCCGCCGACCGCCAGATGCCCGAGCGCGGCGCCGTATCCGGCGACGTGGAACAGCGGCAGCGCGCCGAGGAGGCGGTCGGCGCCGGTGATGCCGAAGGCGTGCACGGCGTTGGCGGTGGCGGCGACCCATCCCTGGTTGGTGAGCAGGCAGCCCTTCGGCCGGCCGGTGGTGCCGGACGTGTAGAGCTGGATGATCGGCGCGTCCGGGGCCGGAAGCGGCAAATCGTTCGGCGGCGCCTCGCCGAGGGCCCGGTCGAGCTCGGGGCCGATCGTCCAGTGGGTCAGGTCGAGCAGCCCGGACGCGCGGGCGAGGTCCGCGAGCGCCGGGTGGACGACCGCGTGCCGCGCCGCCGCGTCCGCGACCTGGAACCGGATCTCCGCCGGGGCCAGCCGGACGTTCAGCGGCACCACGACCGCGCCGATCAGCGACGCGCCGAACGCGGTCTCGATCGCCTCCGGGACGTTCACGGTCAGCAGCGCGATCCGGTCGCCTGCCCGCACTCCCGCGGCGGCGAGCAGCCCGGCCCACCGCTCGACGCGGGCGTGCAGGTCGCGGTAGGTGCGGGCGCGGCCGTCCCAGACGAACGCGGTCCGGTCGGGCCAGAGCGCTGCGCCGCGATGGGCGAGGTCACCGAGGAGCATGCCCCCGATCCTTCCGAACCGCGTTCGGATCGGTCAACATCCGGGCCCGTCCCGCTGTTGCCGAGATCACATCCGCCGGGCCAGCATGGGGGCAGCATCCCCCGCAGCGCCGAGGAGGACCGATGCCGAGGTCGTACGCCAGCGCCGTGATCGACGCCACCGCCGACGAGGTCTGGGCCTACCTGCGCGACTTCGGGAACCTCGCCGACTGGATGCCCGGCCTGCAGACGAGCGTGATCGAGGACGGCGGCCCCGGCGACCGCGTCGGCTGCGTCCGCCGGGTCTGGGGGCACGGCGACTCGGTGTTCCGCGAGCGGCTCGCCGGGCTGGACGACGCCGAGCGCAGCTACTGGTACCAGGTCCTCGAGGCGCCGCTGCCGATCCGCGCCGCCAGCGCCCGCCTGCGCGTGGCCCCCGTGACCGGTACCGGGCAGGCGTTCGTCGAATGGTGGGGCGAGTTCGCCGCGGACGCCGGCGACGAGGAGGCCATGGGCAAGACGCTGTCGCACGGCATCTACGCCACCGGCCTGGACGCCCTCGCCAGGCGCTTCTCCTGACGCCCCGTGGCGCGCCCCGGTAGCGGGCGGTCAGCCGAACCGCGTCAGCCGAACCGCGTCAGCCGAACCGCGGCGGGCGCTTCTCCCGGATCGCCGCGACGCCCTCCCGCACGTCGGGGCCGGTGAACCCGAAGAACTCCATGGCCAGCGACGCGTCGAACGTCGGGCCGGCGAGCCGCAGCCAGTTGTTCAGCGCGTGCTTGGTGAACGAGATCGCCTCGGCGGGCCCGGCGGCGAGCCGCCCGGCGATGTCCAGCGCGCGTTCGTGCACCTCGCCGTCGTCCACGCACACCGACACGAGCCCGATCCGCTCGGCCTCCTCGCCGGTGAGGACGTCGTTCAGCAGCAGGTAGTACTTCGCCTTCGCCATCCCGCACAGCAGCGGCCAGATGATCGCGGAGTGGTCGCCCGCCGCGACGCCGAGCCGGACGTGCCCGTCGATGATCTTCGCGGTGCGCCCCGCGACGGAGATGTCCGACAGCATCGCCACCGCCAGCCCCGCGCCGACCGCGGGCCCCTGGATCGCGCTGACCACCGGCTTGGAGCAGTTCAGCACGTTCATCACGATGTCGCGGGCCTCGCGCATGATGCGGCGCCGCGACGCGTGGTCGCCCATCATCTCCTCGATCATGGACATGTCGCCGCCCGCGGAGAACGCCGTGCCCTCGCCGCGCACCAGCACCGCGCGGACCGCGTCGTCGGCGTCGGCGTCCCGCCAGACCTCCGCCAGCTCCCGGTGCCCGACCGTGTCGAGGGCGTTCAGCTTCCCCGGCGTGCTCATCGTGACGCGCAGCACGCCCTCCGCCGCCCAGTCCAGCTTCAGCCGCACGTACTTCCCGTACACCGGGTCGTTCTCTTGCACCGGGTCCTTCTCTTGCACTGCGTCCTTCTCTTGCACCGCGTCCGCGTCGCTCATGCCGCACTGCCCTCCGCCGCTTGATCGCCGAATGCCGCGCGCAATCGTCGCACAGCGAAGTCCATCGCCTCGGCACCGGCGTCGAAGATCTCCGGCAGCAGGAAGAACGAGTGCACGACGCCGTCGAACCGGCGCGCCTCCACCGGCACCCCGGCCGCGGCGAGGCGCCGCGCGTACGCCTCGCCCTCGTCGCGCAGGATGTCGCACTCGGCGGTGATCACGGTCGCGGGCGCGGCGCCGGCGAGGTCGGGCGCGCGCAGCGGCGCCAGCCGGGGGTCGGCGGGGTCGGCGCCGTCCCGGTACAGGTCCATGAACCGGGCGAGCGTCGCGGCGTCCAGCCCGTACCCGGTGCCGTACTCGCGCCAGCTCGGGGTGTCCATCGCGGTGTCGGTCACCGGGTAGACGAGCAGCTGGTGGGCCAGGGGCAGGCCGCGGTCGCGGGCCTGGAGCGCGACGGCGGCGGCCAGGTTCCCGCCCGCGCTGTCGCCGCCGACGGCGAGCGCGCCGGGCGCCACGCCGTAGCGGGCCGGTTCGCGGGCGACGGCCGCCACGACCGCCCAGGCGTCGTCGACCGCCGCCGGGAACGGGTTCTCCGGCGCGAGCCGGTAGCCGACGTTCAGCACCGCGCATCCGGCGCCCGCCGCGAGGTCGCGGCACGCGGCGTCGACGTTGTCGACGCCGCCGAGCACCCAGCCGCCGCCGTGCAGGTAGACCAGGGCGGGCAGCGGGCCGCGCTCCAGCGGCTCGGGACGGTACAGCCGCACCGTGACGGGACCTCCCGGGCCCCGGACGGCCAGGTCCTCGACGTGCGGAAGCTCGCGCCGGACGACCGGGAACACCTCGCCGATCCTGCGCCGCATCTCCTCGATCGCGGGCCCGGCGTCCACCTCGACCGGCGGCGCGCCCTCCGGCGGCGCCGTCCAGGCGGACAGCAGCTCCAGGAAGCTCACGGTCTGCGGATGCAAGGGCATGCGGCGGCCTCCGGGGGGCGATCTGCGCGGAATCTACCGCTTCGCCTTCCCCGGTACGCGGGGATCAATCCCCGGTCAGCGGCCGGCGGCCTCGGCCACCAGCGCCTCGAAGAGCCGCTTGTCGTCGCCGTCCTCGGGGTGCCACTGCACGCCCAGGCCGAACCGGTGGCCCTGCAGCTCCACGGCCTCGACGACCTGGTCCTCCGCCCAGGCCACCGCCGACAGGCCCTTGCCGAGGCGGCTCACCGCCTGGTGGTGGTAGGTGGGCACGTCCGCGGCGTCACCGAGGATCTTGCCGACGGCGCTGGTCGCGCTGATCTGCACCCGGTGGGTGCCGATCTTCCCGACCTCGGGTGCGTGCGCCTTGTGCCCCACGGCCTCCGGCAGGTGCTGGACGAGCGCTCCCCCGCGCGCCACGTTGAGCACCTGCATGCCCCGGCAGATCGCCAGGAACGGCAGGTCGGCGTCCACCGCGGCCCGCGCGAGCGCGAGCTCGAACCGGTCGCGCTGCGGCTGCGGCGGTCCCGTCTCGGCGTGCCGCTCGGCGCCGTACAGCTCCGGGTCGAGGTCGCCGCCACCCGCGAGGACGAGCCCGTCCAGCCGGGAGACCAGCGCGGCGAGCCCGCGCAGGCTGCCGGTCGGCGGGACCATGACGGGGACGCCGCCGGCCCGCTCGACCGACCGCACGTACGACGCCGGGAGCAGCGCGGCCTCGCGGACCCAGACGCCCCAGCGGGCCGGCTCCTCGTAGGTGGTGATGCCGATGAGCGGCGGCGCGCCTCCCCCTGCGGCGGGGCCCGGAGCCCCTCGGATCGCCTCTGACATGCGCGGATTCCCCTCTGCTGAGCACTGGCCACGGGTCGGCTACCGATATGGAGCGATTCACCACTGTTGCGTGCACATCATGGCGCATCGCCCGCCCCCGCGGACCGTCCCGCCCCCGGCCTTTCTCCGCAAAGCTAGCCGCACGGCCCCGATCCGCGCAGGCCGAAGCCCCGAGCCCGGTTCGGGCCCGCGACCTGGACGATCTTGGTCTCGCGGCCCGGAGCGCCCGCCCCCGGAGCACCCGCCCCGTCCGGCGGACCGCCTCCGGAGAACATCCATTACCGAACCGGCAGATCTTCTACCAGGGTGGAGATCCGTCCACCGCTCCCGGCCGCTCCGCTTACGCCGCCACCGTCCGGGTCCCGACCGGTCCGTCGGCGAACATCAGCGTTTCCGGAACGGGTGCCAATGCGGCCGATCTTCCCGGACGAATCCAGTACCGTCCAGTATTCGCCCTATTTGTCGCGATTACTGTGATCACAGGGAATTGAAAATCGGTTACATACCGTGACAACACGGAGTGTCCGGACGGCGCCACCTTGAGGACCTGGGAATTTCGATGCGAGAATCTCACCTAGCCGGGCACCGCGGAGCGCCGAAGGCGCCGAACCGCCGGCGGCCCCGGCCTCCATCCGCCGAGGGGGCGTGCTTGCCATGTCAACGGAACCCCGAATGCTCAAGGAGAGCTTCACCCGCCTCGAAACCCGCTCCGACAAGGCCGTCGGCTATTTCTACGGCCGCCTTTTCGCCGCGAATCCGCGGCTGCGCGCGCTGTTCCCGATCGCGCTGGACGCCCAGCGCGACCGCTTCTTCCACGCGCTCACCCGCATCGTCTGGAGCCAGGACAACCCGGACGAGCTGGCCTCCTACCTGGGCCGTCTCGGCCGCGACCACCGCCGGTACGGGGTGACGGCCGAGCACTACGCCGCGGTCGAGGACGCCCTCCTCGCCACCCTGCGGGTCTTCGCCCGCGACGTGTGGAGCCCGCGCGCGGAGGAGGCGTGGACCGAGGCGTACCGGTCCGCGGCCGCGGCGATGAGCGAGGCGGCCGAACGGGACGCCGGCGGCGCCCCGCCCTGGTGGGCGGCCGAGGTCGTCGAGCACGACCGCCGCGCCGACGACCTCGCCGTCCTCACCCTCAGCCCCGAGCGCCCGCTGCCGTTCGCGTCCGGCCAGTACGTGACCGTGCAGACCTCCCGCTGGCCGCGCGTCTGGCGGCCCTACTCCATCGCCAACGCGCCCCGCTCGGACGGCCGGCTCCGGCTGCACGTGCGGGCCCGCCCCGGCGGCTGGGTGAGCGGCGCGCTGGTGCGCGACACCGGGACCGGCGACACCGTCCTGCTCGGGCCCGCCACCGGCACCATGACCCTCGACCCGGACTCCGGCCGCGACCTGCTGCTCGTCGCCGGCGGCACCGGCCTCGCCCCCGTCAAGGCGCTGGCCGAGCAGGCCGTCGCGGCCGGCCGGCGGCGCGACGTCCGGCTCCTGGTCGGCGCCCGCACCGAACGCGACCTGTACGACCTCTCCGACCTGCGCCTGCTGGAGTCCGCCTATCCGTGGGTGCGGGTCCTGCCCGTCCTGTCCGACGAACCGGACTTCCGCGGCCTGCGCGGCACGCCCGCCGACGTCCTCGCGGACCTGGACGGCTGGGACGGCGGCTGGGCCGACCGCGACGCCTACGTCGCCGGCCCCGTCCCGATGGTGCGCACGACGGTCGCCGCGCTCCAGCGGCTCGGGATGCCGCTGGAACGCGTCCACCACGACCTGCTGAAAGCCGAGGAGTGAGGGCCGGTGGCCCGCCGCCCCGGGACGGCGGGTCACCAGCCGGCGCGCTCCTTCAGGAACGCGGTGGTCGCCTCGTCCGCCGGGTAGAACGACTCGATCGCCAGCTCGGCGACGGTGATGTCCACGGGCGTCCCGAACGTCGCGATCGTGCTGAAGAAGGACAGCTCCCGGCCGTCGACCCGCATCCGCAGCGGGACGAAGACGTCGTGGTCCGCGGGCGGGGCCATCGCCTCCCCCACGTCCCCCGGGAAGCTCCGCAGCTCCTGGTAGAGCTGCGTCAGCGCGGCGTCGGCGGTCAGCGCGACATGGCGCCGCACCCGGTCGATCATGTGGGCGCGCCACTCCGCCAGGTTGAGGATGTTCTTCGCCATCCCGTCGGGATGCATGCTGAGCCGCAGCACGTTCAGCGGCGGCTCCAGCAGTTCCGCGGGCGCGCCCTCCATGAAGAACTGCGCCGCGGAGTTGGCGTCGATCAGGTTCCAGAAGCGGTCCACGACCACGGCCGGGTACGGTTCGTGGCCGTCCAGCACCTGCCGCAGCGCCGCGCGGACGGAGTCCATCCGCGGCTCCTCGATCGGCGTCTCGTCGAACACCGGCGCGTACCCGGCGGCGACCAGCAGCAGGTTCCGGTCCCGCAGCGGCACGTCCAGGTGCTCGGCGAGCCGCAGCACCATGTCGCGGCTCGGCGCCGACCGGCCCGTCTCCACGAAGCTCAGGTGCCGGGTCGACACGTCCGCCTCCGACGCCAGCTCCAGCTGGCTCAGCCTCCGCCGCTGCCGCCATGCGCGCAGCTGCTCTCCGATGGGTCGCACGTCGCTCAACGCCGTCGTCATTGTCGTCACGCCCCGACGCTACCGACCCCGACGTCATCCCGCCGATTACCTCCGAGGTAGGGCTCAAGGGAACCGCACCCGATCGCCCGCTCGCCCACGGATCACCAGCCCGATCAGCGGCTGGGCCAAGGCCGCCTGGACGGTCTTCGGGTGGCCGGGCCTGAACGAACCGGCCGCGAAGGCCGTCGCGGACCTCTTCAAGATCGGTTCGATCTCCGGATCGCTGACGGTGCTCGGGATCTGCCTCGCCCAGCCCCCGACGCGGCGGCCACCGCTCGCACGCTGCCTCACCCTCGCGGCCAGGAAGCCACGGGCACCGGGAGCGAGCCGGCCGCCGAACGTGGCGTCGGGGCCACAGCGCCCGATACAAGCGGGACCCCATCGCCTGCGCCGGCGGGCCCGTTCCGGCAGTGAGCGGTGCGGGTTCAGTCCTCGGCCTCGCCGGCGTCTCCGGCCATCCAGCGGTCCAGCTTCTCGAGGCCGCTGCGCATGTCAAAGGAGGGCTGCTCGGCGGCCGCCTGTCGCCGGGCCTGCCGATACAGCTCCGCCGGCGAGACCGCGGAACCCCGTTCCGCCTCCGGGCCCGGCTCGTCTGCCGAGTCCGACACGTGGCTTTGCACCGGGCGTTCCGACTCACCTCGCGCCCGCCCCTTGGCGGAGTCTCTGGTGCCGATCGGCGGTGCCGTGCGCGTTCGACGCCGTGCACCCGCCCGCGAGGGACGCCTGCGACGGACGCCGAGCACGTTGTCGATCTCCGCGGCGGTCAAGGGCCCGTCGGCCGCCGCCACCGCCGAGAGCACCTCGGCGTAGAGCTCGGTCTCATCGAGCGCCGCCCGATCATGGACGCGGAGGTCGAGGTCCTTCGGTAGACCAGGGCCGCGGAACGGGGTTTCACCGCCTCCGTCGCGTGCCGCGATCGACGCCGGCGGTGCCGTTCCCGCGGCCCGGAACAGGCGCTTCCGGCGCCGATCCGGTCTTTCCCGCCGCCACGTTCCTCTCTTCCCCCCCGGCAACGGGCACGCGGGCACCGGAAAGAAGATCAAAGCTGGGCGAACCATTGCCGGGGCCGCGCACGGAGGCGCCGCGGAGTCGGCGAGACTGGCCCTTGTCGGCAGCGCGCGACGAGGTTTCGGGAGGCCGCCATTCTCGACCGGGCGCGCCGGGCCGTTCGGGGCTCGAAAGGCGCGATCTCGCGGGCCAGGCTGCGTCACACGAAGATCCAGTTCCGGGTGACGCTGGTGGCCGTCGCGACCGCGCTGCTGCTCTCCACGGCGCTGTACGCGGCCCTCCTGGCGATCATGAGAAGCCAGGCGCAGACCGACCTGCTGCAGCACCTGGCGCACCAGGGCCGCCGGGTCGTCGCGGCGGCCGACGCCGGACGCCTGGACGCCTACCCGTTCTCGTCCACCCGGACACTGCAGCAGGTGGTGGACCAGAACGGACGCGTCGTCGCCGCCACGCCCGGGATGCAGGGCCGGCCTCCGGTCCCGATCCCGCACCCGAATCCCGTGGACGACCGTCTGACCACCCGTGCCTGCGGCATCGACGTTCCGGGAGGCTCCTGCTTCACCATCGTGGAGTTCCGCGTCCGGAACGACACCCAGACGTTGTACGTCCTGACGCTGGCGCCGGAGGTGCCGCTCGTGGCGCGTCCGGCCGCGGCCGCCTTCCTCGGCCTCCTCATCCCGCTCACCGCCGCCTTCGCGGGCTGGGGCGCCTGGGCCACCGCGAGCCGCGCCCTGCGGCCGGCGGCCGCGATCCGCCGCGAGCTGGACGAGATCACCGCGACCGACCTCGGACGGCGGGTTCCGGTGGAGCCCCGCGACGACGAGGTGACCAAGCTCGCGACCAGCATCAACGCCACGCTCGACCGGCTCGAACGGGCCGTCGCCCGGCAGCGGGCCTTCGTCTCCGACGTCTCCCACGAGCTGCGCAGCCCCCTGACGGGCCTGCGCGTGGAACTCGAGTTCGCCCTGACCGAGCCCGACGACGCCGACCTGCACCAGGCCCTCCAGGGGGTGCTGAGCAACACCGACCGGCTCGGCGCGGTGGTGGCCGACCTGCTGGCCCTGGCGCGGCTGGACGCCGGGAAGGGCTTCCCGCGCGAGGAGATCGACCTGGCCGAGCTGGCCGAGCAGGAGATCCGGCGCCGCCCGCGCCGCTCGCATTTCGACCTGATCCGCGACGGTCCGGTGAGGGTGGTCGGCGGCCCCAGCGAGCTGGCCCGGCTGCTCACCAACCTCATCGACAACGCCGACCGGCACGCGGCGGAGGCCGTCGCGGTCCGCGTCCACCACGCCCCCGCGACCGCGACCCGGTCCGCGGCGGCGGTGGTCGAGGTCGTCGACGACGGCGTCGGCGTCGCGGCCGAGGACCGGGAGCGGGTCTTCGAGCGGTTCACCCGGCTCGCCGACGCCCGGCACCGCGACGCCGGCGGCACCGGTCTCGGACTCGCCATCTCCCGGGACATCGCGGAGGCCCACCACGGCACGCTGACCGTCACCGGCCGCCTCGACGACCGCCCCGGAGCCCGCTTCGTCCTGCGCCTGCCCGTCCACGATCCGCCGCTGAGCCCGGCGCGCTGAGCACGCCGGGCCATCGCCCGGGCCGGAGCCCGGAAGGCCGCGTGGTCAGCGGGGCGACGGCACGATGGCGACCGTGCAGGGCGCGTGCTGGAGCATCGTCGAGCTGGTCGCTCCGAGGAGCAGCTGAGGCCGTTGAGCCCTGTCCGGTTCCCTCATCCCCAACGCATCTCCCCAGTTGGGCGGCAGTACTCCTCGATCACTCGGTCTCGGTTCGCATCAAGCGGACGTCCGAAACGGCGTGCCGTTCATCGATCGTTGAGGAAGGCGCCTCCGGGCCGCCCCACGATCGTCCCGGCGCCGAGGAGCGCGGGTGGCATCTTTCGGTCGCCGGGCTCGCCCCCGATCGCCCGGCAGCGGACGCATTCGCAGGAGGCCCCCCGTGCCCGAACGAAACGCCCACTTCCGTGTCCCATGGCCGGCGCCGCGCCGGCCGCTGCCGATCGTGCTCGCCGCCGCCCTCACCGCGGTGGTGTGCGCGATCGCCCTGACCGTGACGAGCGCGCGGCGCGCGGCGCACGCCGCCACCGTCCCCACGCCGGACCACGTCGTCGTGGCGATCTTCGAGAACCACTCGTACTCGCAGGTCATCGGCTCCTCC
Organism: Actinomadura montaniterrae; assembly: GCF_008923365.1. Taxonomy (GTDB): domain Bacteria; phylum Actinomycetota; class Actinomycetes; order Streptosporangiales; family Streptosporangiaceae; genus Spirillospora; species Spirillospora montaniterrae. The sequence continues at coordinate 23,549 of NZ_WBMR01000089.1, read as the reverse complement.
AGCGCGCCCTACTTCACCTCGCTGGCGAACGGCGGCGCCAACCTCACCAACTTCTACGCCGAGACGCACCCGAGCCAGCCGAACTATTTCGCGCTGTTCTCCGGCAGCACGCAGGGCACCACCGACGACACCTGCCCGCCGCCCGGATCCCCGTACAACAAGGCGAACCTCGGCGCCGAGGTCCGCACCGCCGGCCGGACCTTCGGAAGCTACAACGAGGGCCTGCCGTCCGAGGGGTCCACGGTGTGCAGCAGCAGCTCGGGCAAGTACGCCCGCAAGCACAACCCATGGTTCTCCTTCAGCAACCTGCCGGCGTCCACGGGCCACACGTTCGCGCAATGGCCCACCGACTACACCACGCTGCCGACGGTGTCGTTCGTCGTGCCGAACCTGTGCAACGACATGCACGACTGCTCGGTCAGCACCGGTGACACGTGGCTGAAGAGCAAGCTCGACGGCTACGCCCAGTGGGCCAAGACCCACAACAGCGTCCTCATCGTCACCTTCGACGAGGACAACGGCCTCGCCGGCAACCGGATCCCGGCGGTCGTGTACGGCGCCCACGTCAAGACCGGCGCGGACGCCACCCAGTACAACCACTACAACCTGCTCCGCACCATCGAGGACATGTACGGCACCACCCACGCCGGGAACGCGGCTTCGGCCTCCCCCATCACCGCGATCTGGCAGTGACGACCACGGTCCCGGGGGCGTCGCGAACGCGCGACGCCCCCGGGCCGCGGCTCCCCGCGAGGAGGGTTCGCATGTACCTGTCCGCAGGCCGCGTCGCCGACGCGGCCGGAGGCGTCGCGCGGCGGGACGCGGGACGGCGCGCGCTGCGGCTCGTGGCGCCCAACGTCGTCGCGCTCGGCGCCGTCAGCCTGATCACCGACGTGTCGGCGGAGATGGTGACCGCCGTCCTGCCCCTCTACCTCGTGGCCGGGCTCGGCCTGTCGCCGCTGGCGTTCGGGTTCGTGGACGGCCTGTACGGCGGCGCCGGCGCGCTCGTCCGGCTCGCGGGCGGGCACCTGGCGGACCGCCGCGCCCGGCACAAGCTCGTCGCCGGCGCCGGGTACGCGCTGTCGGCGCTGGCCAAGCCGGCGCTGATGGCCGCGGGGTCGGTGCCCGCGGTCGCGGCCGTGCTGGTCGCCGACCGGGTCGGCAAGGGGGTGCGGACGGCGCCCCGCGACGCGCTCATCTCGCTGTCCAGCCCGCCGGGCGCGCAGGGCCGCGCGTTCGGGCTGCACCGCGCCATGGACACCACGGGCGCGCTGCTCGGCCCGCTGGTCGCCTTCGCCGTGCTCAGCGCCGCCCACCAGGACTACGACCCGGTGTTCGTGGCGAGCACCTGCTTCGCGGTCCTCGGCCTGCTGGTGCTGTGGCTGTTCGTCCGCGACCGGGACGGGGCGGCGGGCGGCTCGGTGCGCGCCACGCTGACGGTGCTGCGCGGGGCTCGGTTCGCGCGGCTGTGCGCCTCGGCGGCCCTGCTCGGCGTCTCCACGGTGAGCGACTCGTTCGTCTATCTGCTGCTGCAGCGGGCGGTCGACCTGCCGGTCCGCTACTTCCCGCTGCTGCCGGTCGGAACGGCGGCGACGTACCTGCTGCTCGCCGTCCCGTTGGGCGTGGTCGCCGACCGGGCCGGACGCGGCCGCGTCTTCCTCGCCGGCCACGCCTTCCTGCTGCTGGTCTACGGGCTGCTGCTCTCCCCGCTCGGCGGTGCGGCACTGGTGGCGGGCTGCCTGGCCCTGCACGGGGCGTTCTACGCGGCGACCGACGGCGTCCTGATGGCGATCGCGGGGCCGCTGCTGCCCGAGGGCACGCGCGCCGGCGGGCTGGCGGTCCTGCAGACGGGCCAGGCGCTCGCCCGGTTCGGGGGCTCGCTGGCGTTCGGCGCCGCCTGGACGTGGTGGGGCCCGCATACCGCGCTGTGGGCGGGCGCGGTGTCGCTGGCGACGGCCGGGGCGTGCGCCGCGGCCCTGCTCGGCGCCCGGCGATCGGCCGGGCCGGACCGGCAGGAGGCGGAGGCGTGACGCTGCGGACCCGCCTGCTCATCGTGGTCGGCGCCGCCGTCCTGCTCGCCGTCGCCGCGACCGGCTACACCCTGCGCGCCGCCGCCCGGCACCCCGCGCACACCGGTGCGGGGGCGCGGATCGTCCTCGGTACGCCCGGGCAGATCGTCTTCCGCGACATGCGGATGGGCCCCGGGAAGGACCACCTGGCCGCCGTCGCGTCGGCGTCGCCCGGCGCCCCTCGCGCCGACAGCGGCCTGGTCTGCGCCCGCTTCCACGCCGCCGCCGGCACGGGGCTCTGCCTGCGCAACCGCCCCGGGCTGACGCCCTCCTACGAGGCAGTGGTGGTGGACGCGGCGCTCCGCGAACACCGCAGCTACGACGGCGCCGGCATCCCGTCCCGCACCCGCGTCTCCCCCAGCGGACGCATGGCCGCGTGGACGGTGTTCGTCAGCGGCGACTCCTACGGCGGCACGAACTTCTCCACGCGCACCAGCATCCTCGACACCCGCACCGGACACCTCGTCCCCTCCCTGGAGCAGTACCGCGTGATCAAGGACGGCGCGCCCTACCGGTCCGCGGACATCAACTTCTGGGGCGTCACCTTCGCCGACGACCAGCACTTCTACGCCACCCTCGCGACCCGCGGCAAGACCTGGCTCGTCGCGGGCGACACGGCGAAACGCCAGGTCAGGACCCTGCACCAGAACGTGGAATGCCCATCGCTGTCGCCCGACGGCACCCGCGTCGCCTACAAGAAGCGGGTCCGGTCCGCCGCAGGCGGCAACCCGTGGCGCCTCACCGTCCTCGACCTGCGGACCATGCGCGAAACCCCGCTGGCCGAGACCAGAAGCGTCGACGACCAGGCCGTATGGGTCGACGGCGGGCAGGTCGCCTACTCGCTGCCCGGCGACTACGGCTCCGACCTGTGGACCGTCCCCGCCGACGGCTCCGGCACCCCCCACCGGCTCATGACCGCCGCCCTGAATCCCGTCTTCTGACCCGCGCACGCTGCGCCGACCGCGCTACGGCCTCCACGCGGTGGCCAGGTGCTCGGTCTGGCAGTCGGCGCAGCGTCCGGACCAGCCGTAGGCCACGCTGGCGGCGGCCTCCACCGCCGTCATGGCCTCCCCGCACCACCGGCAGTGCCGCGCCGTGCCGCGCGCGACGGCGACCACGGGCATCTGGTCGGACGGCGGCCAGACCCGCAGCGCCATGGCGTCGCGCTCGTCACGTCCGGCCAGGTAGCCCGCGTCGATCAATGCCGCGGCGGCGCCTTCCACGGCGTCCGGCATCTCGGTCGGCCCATCGACGCGAACCGACACCAGGTAGGGATCCTCGCCCTCCACCACGACCACGGTGGACTCGCGCCGGAACGCGTTGCGCACCACGATGCGGATCTGCTCCGCCGCCCAGTCGCGCTCGTTCCGCAGCGGCCGTGCGTCGGCCGCGTACCCGAACTCCGGGCCCAGTTCCTGGACCGTCACCGCCACGCCTCACTACCTCTTTCACCGAGCCCCGGCCGGACGGCGAGATCGCATGCGACACGGACCCGCACATCTCCGACACGGACCCGCACATCTCGCCGGACGGCGTCCCAGAACCATGAACCGGCATTACCGAAACCTGATTCAGGAAAGACTCTACCGACAGGCCGGAAGCGCCTCCAGGGCGCCTTCGACACTGAACGCCCGCTCGGCACAGGGGTGGTGGTCTCGGCCTGGACTAGCCGACCCCGCCAGGGCACGGCGGTGCGGCGCCCCCGTAGGGGCGCCGCATCTAGGAAGATGTGTCACTGAGGGAGCGAGTGCCCGGAAGGGGCGACTCCCCGGTTCACCGCCGGCGCGGCAGGGTCGCGTGCCAGCGGTGCCCGTCGCCTCGCGAGGCCTCCTGGTCCTCGCGTGACGGCTGTGCCTGCCTCTCCCATTCGGGAGCGGCGGTGGATCCGCGGCCGGAGCGGTCCGCCTCGGGAACCGCGGTCCCCCTGCCAGAGCGCCCGGTTCCGGCCGCGCCGGCCGCGCCGGCGGTGCCGGCGGCGACCCCCGCGCGTTCGGCCTCCGCGCGCCGCGCCTCTCGCACGCCGACCACGAGGAAGCGTCCCAGCGCCGTCGCGGCCAGCAGGATGGTGATGGCGCCGAGCCCCTCGAAGAAGGACAGGTGTTCGGCGATCTGGCGCGTCTGGCCGCCGAGCGCGCGCCCGGGGCCCCCGCCCCACAGCGGCGCGATCGTCGTGCCCACGACGAACCACAGGCCGCCCGCGATGGCCAGCCAGGAACCGACGATGGCGACGGAACGGGCGGCGCTGATCAGCAGGATCAGCCCGCCCAGCATGACGGCGATCGCCGGGAGGATGGACAGCCACAGCCGGTCGGAGGTGTAGTGCCAGGTGGCCGTCGACCCGAACCCGAAGGTGAAGTAGGGGCCGATGAACGGTATGAGCCCGCCCCACAGCGCCAGGAGCACCAGCAGCAGCCCGTTGATCATCCCCCGGCTGCGCGGCGCCTTCAGCATGCCGGACATGGGAGTCCGCGGAGCATGCGTCGTCCTAGTCATGGTCGTCCCTCCCTGACTAGGTTGAAATGTCCTATTTGTGCGCTGTACCCGAGTCGGCCGCGAGCAATCCGCTGACCAGGAACGATTCGGCGTGCGCGGGCCGCGGCCCTCAGATGGTGAAGGCCAAATTGTCGAGGATCCGGCGGCCCAGCTCGCCGTCACCGGCGACCTCCACGGCGTCGTGCGCGGTGGTACGGCCGCCGCAGAGACGCAGGAACAGCGTCGAAGGCAGGCGCAGTGCCGTCGTCGGGGTTCCTCCCCCGCCGTCGACCAGCCGCGCGCGGCCGTCGACCTCGACCGTCAGGGCGCGCCGGACCGGTCCGGTGAGGTCGAAGCGGACGGTGCTGCCGTCCGGCGCCGCGGCGCGCTTGCCGACGACGTACCCCAGTGCGCGGGCCGCCTCGTCGATCGCGGCATCGGCGGCCGCGCCCTCCTCGTTCCCGGGAGCCTCGACGGCGGCGCGGACGTCCTGCTCGTGCATGTAGCAGTCGTAGATCCTGATCTGCATGAACCGCCCGTAGGTCGCCTGGCCCGCGGGCGTCCAGCTCGGGGCGTCGAAGTCGGCCTCGGACATCCCCGCGAGCATCCCGGCGCGGCGGGCGGTGACGTCGCGGAACCGCGCCAGCATCGCGGCGGGCTCCTCGTCGCGCAGCGCCGTGACCCACTGCTCGTTCACCGCCGCGATGTCGTTGCGGACGTGCGGCAGCGCCGTCACGTCGGCGCCGGTCTCGGGCACGGGCTCGCCCGCGAGCATCGACTCGGTCCCGATCAGGTGGGCCACGACGTCGGTCACCCGCCAGCCCGGCAGGCAGGTCGGCCGCGTCCAGTCCGCGCCGGCGAGGCCGGTGAGCAGCCGGTCGAGCGCCGCCCACTCCCCGACGAGCACGTCGATCACGTGTTTCCGGTCCGCGTCCCGGCTCATGCCGCACCGCCCTTCCTGGCGTCCTCGGGGATCTCGATCACTTGGCCGCGGTCGATGCTGACCCAGTCGCGGCCGCTGAGGTAGGGCTGGAGCGCCCGGTGGATGCGCCGCCGTTCCGCGGCGCCCTTCGGCCGCTGGATCTCGTAGAGGTCGGGGAACTCCAGCATCCCGGTGACGGTCTCCCAGAGCCGCACGGCGCGGTCGCCGGCGGGCGGGTCGATCAGCACCGGCCCGAACAGGCACTGGCCGTCCGGGAAGAACAGGGTCGGCACGCCGAAGCCGCCGGCGTCGACCACCCGCCGGTGGTCGGCCCGGACGTCGTCGTGCGTGCCGGGATCGGCCAGGGCCTCATCCAGCGCCGAGGCGCCGAAGCCGAGCTCGTCGAGCAGCCGCCGCGCAACGGCGGGATCGTGCGGCCTGCCGCCGCGCACGTGCAGCTCGGCGCCGATCGCGCCGTACCAGGCGTCGAGCGCCGCCATGTCGCGGCGCCGCAGCAGCGCGCCGATCCGCATCAGCGACCAGCCGTACGACCACGGCCGCTCCCACGGGTGCTTCTTGCCCTCGGCGCGGTTGACCTCCTCCAGGCTGAAGAACCGCCAGGCGACCTCGATCCCGGTCCGGTCGCGCACCTCGCGCAGCCAGACCGAGGTCGCGTAGGCGAACGGGCACATCGGGTCGAAATGGAAGTCCACGGCTTCGGTCATGCGCGCTCCCGGAGGTTGGCGGCGATCACCTGGTGCAGGGCCCGGGGGATCTGCGACGCGTCCGACCGGCCCGTCTTGGCCAGCAGGATCATGCCCTGGAACTGCGCCACCAGGATCGTGGCCAGCAGGTCCGGGTCGACGCCGTCGCGCAGCGCGCCCCGGTCAGCCGCCGCGCGGCACAGCACGGCGAGGCGCCGCTCCCACCCGGCGAAGACCGCGGCGAGATGCGCGCGGAGGCCGTCCTCGGTGGTCGCCAGCTCGGCGGCGAGGTTCCCGAACGGGCAGCCGACCACCCGTCCGAACCGTGCCTCGAAACCCGCCTGGATCTCCCCCACCGCGTCGGCCATCGCGTGCAGCCGCGCGGCCGCCTCGGCGGCGCCGTCGGAGGCGGGCGAGGCTCCGGCGGCCTGGTCCAGGCGCGCCCACAACGCGGCGGCGTGGTGGTCGATCACCGCCTTGGCCAGGTCGGACTTGGCCGGGAAGAAGTGGTAGAAGCTGCCGCGCCGCACGTCGGCGGCCGCGCACAGCTCCTCCACCCCCACCGACTGGTAGCTGCGGGTCAGGAACAGGCGCGCGGCACTCCTCACCAGCCGCTCGCGCGCGTCGCTCGTCCGGGGCACGCCCCTCACCCTCGCGGATAGTTGACCGGTCCGTCAAGAACGAAGAACCGGTCGGCGAACAGCTCCCACTGGGCGAGGAAGCCGATGCCGGGGTCGCGCAGCCAGTGGAGCTGCAGGCCGTCGAGGAAGGACAGCAGCTCCACGGCGGCCAGGCCGGGCCGGGGGTGCCACGAGAGCAGGTAGCGCTCGAACATGGCGCGCCCCTCTTCCAGCCGCGCCTGGAAGTAGGCGTGCGCGGGATGCGCGGGGTTGAGCGCCTCGGCGGCGAGGACGGCGTACAGCTGCAGGATCGAGCGCTGGATGAGGTTGCGCCGGACGAAGGCCGTCATGGTCGCCCGCGCGGCGGCCGGGTCGCGCGCGGGCTCCAGGGTGCCGGCGACGGTGACGAGGTCGAGGTCGTCGCGGCGTTCGAGGACCGCGATGAGCAGGGCGTCTACCGCAAGGTCTTCTCCGTCCCGCCCGCGGACCGGGGCAAGCGGATCCTGCTGGAGTTCGAGGGCGTCTATCGGGACGCGACCGTGTAGGTCAACGGCGACTTCGCGGGCCAGCGCCCGTACGGCTACTCCCGCTTCCGCGTCGACGCCGGGCGCTTCCTGCGCTTCGGCGAGGACAACGAGGTCCGCGTCGAGGCCCGCACCCACCGGGACTCCCGCTGGTACACCGGCGCGGGGATCTACCGGGACACCTGGATGCTCACGGGCGGCCCGGTCCGGATCGCCCCCGACGGCCTGCGGGTGACCACCCCGGACATCGACCACGAGCGCGCGGTGGTGGAGGTGGCGGCCACGGTCGAGAACGACTCGGTCGAGATCCGCACCCTGGACGTGGTGGCCGGGATCCGCGACGCCGCCGGAGCCGTCGTCGCCTCCGACACCGTGAAGGTCACCGTGCTGCCCGGCGAGCCAGCGACCGTCCGGCGGCGCCTCTACGTCCCCGAACCCGCGCTGTGGAGCCCCGAGTCGCCCGCGCTGTACTCCTGCGAGGTCGCGCTCAGGCAGGACGGCGGCGAGGTGGACGCCGAGGCCACCGCCTTCGGCATCCGCTCGCTGCGGCTCGATCCCCGGTCTGGGCTGCGCGTCAACGGCGCGACCGTCGACCTGCGCGGCGCGTGCGTCCACCACGACAACGGGGTGCTGGGCGCGGCGACCCACGCCCGCGCCGAGGAGCGGCGGGTCCGGATCCTCAAGGACGCCGGGTTCAACGCCCTGCGCATGGCCCACCACCCGATGAGCCGCGCGATGCTCGACGCCTGCGACCGGCTCGGCATGCTGGTGATCGACGAGGCGTTCGACGTCTGGACCTCGTCCAAGAGCGACTTCGACTACAGCCTCAGCTTCCCCGAGTGGTGGGAGCGCGACATCGAGGCGATGGTCGCCAAGGACGTCAACCACCCCAGCGTTATCTGCTACTCCATCGGCAACGAGATCCCCGAGACCGGCACGCCCTCGGGAGCCGCGCTGGGCCGCAGGCTCGCCGAGAAGGTCCGCTCCCTGGACGGCACCCGCTACGTCACCAACGGGATCAACAACCTGCTGGCCGTCCTGCCGGACCTGGCGCGGGCGAGCCGTCCGACGCGGGAACCGGACGGCGCGGGCATCAACACCCTCATGGCCGACGCCGGGGACATGATGAACCTCGTCGCCGCCTCCGACCTGGTGACCGAGCGGACCGCCGAGTCCTACAGCATGCCTGACATCGCCGGCATGAACTACTCCGACAGCCGCTACGCCCTGGACCGCGACCTGTTCCCGAACCGGATCATCGTCGGCACCGAGACCTTCCCGACCCGCGTCGACACCACCTGGAGCCTGGTGAAGCGGCACGGGCGCGTCATCGGCGACTTCACCTGGACGGGCTGGGACTACCTCGGCGAGTGCGGCATCGGCCGTCCCCGCTACCGCCCGTCCGAACCCGGTCCCGGCCTCCTCGCCCCGTACCCGCACCTGCTCGCCGGGTGCGGCGACATCGACATCACCGGCCACCGGCGGCCCGCCTGCTACTACCGCGAGATCGTCTTCGGCCTGCGCGCCGCCCCCTACATCGCCGTCCAGCGCCCCGAGCACCAAGGACGGACCTGGGACGCGACGCCCTGGGCCTGGAGCGACGCGATCTCCGGTTGGACCTGGCCGGGGTTCGAAGCCAGGCCGGTGAGGGTCGAGGTCTACAGTTCCGCCGACGAGGTGGAACTCCTGGTCAACGGCCGTTCCCTGGGCCGGGAGCCCGCGGGTGGGGAGCACCGGTTCCGCGCCGAGTTCGACACGCTGTACCACCCCGGCGAACTCGTGGCCATCGCGTACCGGGACGGCGCCGAGACCGGGCGCCACGTCCTGCGCACGGCCGCCGGCCCGCTCCGGTTACGCGCCAAGCCCGACCGTCCGGTGATCACCGCCGCCGGCGGCGACCTGGCGTACGTCGCCCTCGCCCTGACCGACGCCGGCGGCACCGTCCGCGCCTCCGCCCCCGGCTGCGAGCCGGCCGAGGCCCTGATAACCGTGGCGAGCGAGCGGGACGACGCGTCGGCACCCGGCTGAGCGGCGGCCTGTCCAGGCTGCGAACTCGCGACATCGAGCAGACCTACAAGAGCCCGGGCTCGCGGCGGCCGGTGGCGTGGTGGCGGCAGATGTAGCGCTCCAGCAGCGCCGTGGAGTCGTCTGCGCGGCGAACAGGCAGGGCGTGCTGTAGACGGCGACGTCCACGCCGAGAGCGGTGAGGTCGGTCAGCGAGAGCCGCGGCGACTTCCCGCCGGCGATCTGGTTGACCAGCAGCGGCTTGCCGCCGATCACCTCGCGGATCCGCCGGACGGCCTGCGCGCTGCGCACACCGTCGACGAGGACCACGTCGCTGGTCCTCGATGACGACGCCGGAGGCGCCGGCCGCCTCCGGGTGCGCGAGGACGTGGCAGGCCGCCTCCGGGTCGGCGTAGCCGTCGTCGATGTCCACCAGCACCTGGTCTGGACGGGGCCGTCGTGGGCAGGGAGTCCTTCGTGACGATCGGTGATCTGCGGAGAGCGGTCGAAGGGCGGGTGCTGGGGCTCGGCGACGACGGCTTCGACGAGGCGCGCAGAGCGTGGAACCTGACGATCGAGCAGCCCGTGGCGGCGGTGGTCGAAGCCGAGCACGCCGGCGACGTCGCCGCGCTGGTCCGCTACGCGCGGCGCTCGGGACTCACGGTGACCGCCCAGGCCGGCGGCCATGACCCGTCCGGTGACGTGGAGGGGGTGATCCTGCTGCGCACCGGGCGCCTGGACGGCCTGCGGGTGTCGGCGCGGGAACGGGTGGCGCGGGCCGGCGCGGGCGTGAACTGGGGGCGGGTGCTGGCGGAGGCCGGGCCGCAGGGCCTGACCGGGCCCGCTGGCAGCTCGCCGGTGGTCAACGTGACCGGGTACACGCTGGGCGGCGGCCTGTCCTGGTTCGGCCGCAGGTACGGCTGGGCCTCGGACGGCGTGCGCGCCTTCGACGCCGTCGACGCCGACGGCGAGCGGGTCCGGGTCACCGGCGCGTCCGACCCTCAGCTGTTCTGGGGGCTGAGAGGTGGCGGCGGTGACTTCGCGCTGGTGACGTCGCTGGAGTTCGACCTGCATCCGGCGCCTTCGCTGTACGGCGGGCGGGTGGTCTGGCGCGGCGCGCGGAGCGGCGAGGTGTTCGAGGCCTTCCGCGGCATCACCGAGGCGGCGCCGCCCGAGCTGACGGTCTGGTTCAACCGCTTCGCCTTCCCCGGGGCGCCGCCCATGGCCGGGCTGGACCTGACCTACCTCGGCGACCCGCGCGAGGGCGCGGCGCTGGTGCGCGCGATCGACGGCATCGGCGACGTGGTCAGCGACGACCGCGGGCCCGTGGCGGTGGCCGGCCTCGGCGGGATCACCGCCGAGCCGACCGCACCGTCCTCCTCGGTGGCCCGTGCGGAACTGCTCACGGGCCTGGACGAGGGCCTGGCGACCGAGCCGATCGGCCCGCTGATCTCGATCCAGGTCCGGCACCTCGGCGGGGCGCTGGCCGAGACCGGCGCCGGCGCGAGCGGGACCCTGCGCGAGCCGTACCTCCTCCAGATGCTCGGCGTCGGCCCGACCGCGGACGCGGTCGCCGCGGCCCGCGCCACGCAGGACCGGTTGGCCGAGCGGTTCGGCGCCGTCATCGCGGGGCGCAAGCCCTACACGCTGCTGAACCCCGCCGAGTCGGCGGCCGACGCCTTCCCGGAGCCGGTCCTCTCCCGGTTGCGGGCGTTGAAGCGCTCGCGCGACCCGCACGGCGTCTTCCGCGCCAACCATCCCGTCCTCGGATAGCCCCGTGCACGGGCAGGCGCAAGCGTCCCGGGAAGGGGAAGGTCAGGGGGCGGCCTTGGCGAGCAGGGCGGGCGTCAGCCAGCGGCGGAGGAAGGGACGCGGGTCGTCCCCCGTCGCCTCCGGCACCGAGAGGTAGGAGTAGAGCAGGCGCATGAAGAACTCGGCGAGCCCGGTGAGCTCCCCGTCGTCATAGCCGAGGGCGGCCCAGTCGATGTCGAGCCGGGACAGGAACACCTTCATCTCGTCCAGGGCGGTGGCGGAGAGGATCTCGGGGCCGAACATGGGGGCGCGGCCGGTGGCGAAGATCATCCCGACGTGCGGGTCGCGGGGCAGCTGCTCCACGGCCAGCGCGAACACCTCGACGAGGATCTCGGCGGGGTCGGTCAGCGGCCCGATGGCGGCCGCGATCCGCGCCTCGAACTCGGCGGCCGCGGCGAACCCCGCCGCCTTCATCAGCTCGTCGATGTTGCGGTAGTAGCGGTACACCGTCGCGCGGGTGACGCCGAGCTCCTCGGCGACCTGCGTGAACCCGGTCTTGTGCGCGCCGAACCGGTCCACGCACCGGATCAGCGCGCCGATGATGCGCCGCCGGGCCTCGTCGTCGTCGCGAGGAGGGTCGCCTCGCCACCCGTGCGTGCGCATCAGTGCCTTTCACAGCGGACGCTCCGGCCGGAGCGGTGAAGGAAGCCGGCGTGCGGCCGGGACGGCGTCGCGCCCCGCGTCATCGCGACGGCCGGGCCGAGGGGACGGCGCCCGGCAGCCCGGAGGAGCCGGTCCCGCCCGAGACGGGCTTGCCGTTCTCGTCGGTGGCGGACTCCACGCCCTGGCTCAGCAGCGTGATGTTACCAGCCAGCCATTTCCCCGAGACGAGCTTCATGCTGAGCGCGACCGTGGCGCCGCTGTTGGCCTGCACCGTCTTGCCCGTCGTCACCTTGGTGTTGATGACCACCATGACGTTGGCGGCGCCGCGCTTGACGGCGCCCGGGTAGACGCCGGTGACGGTGGCCCGCGAGCTGACCTTGTTGGTGGTGAAGTAGCTGGTCAGGGTGTCGGCGGTGGGCCGGATGGCGTCGGCGGCGGCCTTGGTGAGCAGCGGGTACTTCGCGGCGAACGACTGGGCCATGTGCTGGTAGTCCCAGTTGAAGAAGACGTCGGCGACCCTGCGCGCGCTGGCGGCGAGGTCGCGCTGCCGGCGGGCGTCCGCGGACAGGTCCCCCTTCTGCTGCCAGACGACGCACAGGAGCGCGGTCACCGCGACCAGCGCGACGGCGGGGACGATCGTCAGGACGCGCACAGCGATCGTCTTGCGGCGGCTCCTCTTGCCGAACGGTCCGCTCGCGAGGGACGCCGCCCACACCTCCGGAGCGACTTCGGGGATCCGAGGCGCGGACGTGGCCGCGGCCTTGCGCGTGAACCGGCGCGGCTTCTCCCGCGGGGCCTCGCCAGCGTCCTCGGTGTCGTCGGTCGGCTCGTCCGCCGCCCCGGTGGTCTGTTCTTCGCCGCCGGGATCCGCCGCCGCGCTCTTCTTCCTGACGACGACGTAGACCCGCTCGTACTCCTCGTCGGTCTCCGGGAGGTCCGCCTCGTCGATCTCCTGGACGTCCTCGGCGGGCGTCCGGGCGGCCGGGGCCTTGGTCTTCATCGGCTTCTCCTTCTCGAGATCGGGCGCCAGGCCGCGCCGAGCATGCTCATGACGACGCGCAGCAGGACCAGGCCCGCCAGCAGGGGCGGCAGGTAGATCAGCCAGGCCGGCGGCCCGTGGTGCTCGGGGGCGGTGCCGGCGGCGTTGCCGGCGGGCACCGCGGTCGCCGTGGTCGCGGTCCCCGTCGCGGAGCCGCCCTTGGCGGCCGTCTCCGCCTTCTTCAGCGGAGGGCTCTGCTGGGCGGGCAGGTCCACGCCCGGGCAGGCCGGGATGCGCGGGATCGACGGCAGCGGCGTGAGGTTGCGATATTCGACGGCGCCCTTCTCCGGCGTCAGCGTGAGGATGAACTTGATGTTGAGGTTGGGCTGGCCGTTGACGAACGTGATGACGCCGCGCATCGCGGACGCCAGCTGGGGCGACCACTGCAGGCCCCGGGAGAGGTCGGACACGTTGGCGGGCGTCAGCAGCGCCGGCAGGGCGTCGCTGAGCGCGCCGAGCATGCACTGCGCGGCGGGCCGCGACTCGCGCAGCACCTTGGCGGTGCGCGCCAGCAGGTCGGGGGTGGTGTCGCGGATCCGGACGAGCGAGTCGTCCACCTCGGCGAGCGAGGAGGTGATGTCGGCGGTGGCGGTGATCCCGGCGGCCAGGTCGGCGCGCTTCCCGGCGAGGACGCCGGTCAGCGCGCCGAGGTTGGTGATCAGGCTGTCGAGCGTGGTGGTGTTGCTCGCGAACGTCCGGGCGAGCTGGGAGGCGCCGTCGACGCTGAGCCGGAGCGTGTCGCCGCGCCCGTCCAGTCCCCGCGCCAGCTCCCGGGTGACGATCCTGAGGTTCGCCGGGTCGAGCCCGTTGACGGCCTTGGTCACGGACGCGAACAGGTCGCCGTAGCTCTCGCTGACGCTCGTCCTGGACAGCGGGATGACGTCGCCGGGACGCATCGGGGGCGCGCCGGCCCGGCCGCCCGCCGGTTCCAGGTCCACGTACGGCTCGCCGATCGCGGACTTGAGCGCGGCGGTGGCGGTGACGCCCTGCGGGACCCGCCGGCCCTTGTCGATGGCGAGGCGGACGACGACCTTCCCGCCGTCGAGCCGGACCGACTGGATCTTGCCGATGGCGACGCCGAGGTAGGTGACGTCGAATCCGGGCTGCAGGCCGCGGGAGTCGGTGAACTGCGCGCTGATCCGGTACGGGCGGGAGAACGGGTCGAAGCCGAGGACGTTGCGCACCGCCCACACCGTGAGGACGACCCCGAGCAGCGCGAACACGGCCAGGTTGACCCTGATCCGGCGGGTCACCGCTGCGGTCCCAGCATCCGGACGAGCTCGGCGAGCGACGACGGCGTCCGTCCGGCGCCGCGGGTGGCCGAGCCGTTGAAGTCCAACACCGGATAGGTGAGCAGCTGCCCGTTGTAGACCTGCCTGGGCATCCGGCTCACGAACTCCTGGACGCGGTTGATGAGCGTCCCGAGCTTCGTCCTGTCGGAGGCGAGCACCTGCAGCGTGGGGCCCATCTGCTCGATGAGCCGGCGGAGCTGGTCGGTGTGCCCGATGAGGACGGTGTCGTTCACGGTCCGGGCGAGGTCCGACAGGGAGTGCACCGCGGTGAGGATCTTCTGCCGGTCGTCGGCGAGGAGTCTCGTGGCGTCGGCGACCCGTCCCGGCAGCCGCTTCAGCGAGTCCTCGTGCGCGGCGAGCTTCTTGCCGAGGCCGGCGAGGTCGTCGACGGCCCGTCCGAGCTGCTCGCGGCGGGCGCCGAACGTCTTCAGCAGCGTGTCCGCGTTGGCGATCATCGCGTTCAGCTGCGGGCCGCGGCCGGCGAAGGCGGTGCTCGCGGTGCGCACCAGCCCGGGGGCGTCGCCGTCGGCGAGGGCGCCGACGAGCGGGGCGGCCTTGCCGACGATGTCCTCGAAGCCGGGGCTGGTGGTGGTCTGGGCGAGGCGGGCGTGGTCGGCGAGGAACGGCCCCTGGTTCAGCGCCCGGCCCGGCGGCGGCTGGAGCTGGACGTAGTTCTCGCCGAGCAGCGAGGTCGTGGTGACCTTCGCGGTCGTCCCGGTGGGGACGCGCACGCCCTTCTTGATCGACATGGTGACCCGGGAGCGGTAGCCGCTCCCGGCGTCCACCAGCGTGATCTTCGTGACGGAGCCGACGGCGACGTCCGCGACCTTGACGCTGTGCCCGGTGACGAGGTTCTGCACGTCGGCGAAGTCGGCGGTGAGGGTGAGCGGCCCCTTCGGCGCGTGCAGCGTCTGGATCGAGCAGCCGGACAGCGCCGCGCAGCCCGCCAGCACCGCGCAGAGCACGAGCGTCCCGGCGCGCAGGAGAGTTCGTCTCACGGTGGCTCCTACTGGCAGTTGGAGTAGGGGGGCGGGAGCGGGCACGGCACGCTCTCGTCGATCGTGGGCGACTTCAGGACCGCGGCCAGGTAAGACCGCGCGAAGTTGTCGAGGGTGACCCGCAGGACGATCGCGTGGTTCTCCGGCTGGTAGGCGTTGACGAACTGGAACGCGATGTTCGGCAGCGCCTGCAGCACGCCGCCGAGCGTGTCCGCGCTGCCCTTGAGCGTCAGGCTGACCTGCGCGGTCTTCTCCAGGTCGGAGGGGATCGTGTCCTGGTGCATCTTGATGAGGACGTCGCCGCGCTCGGCCAGGTCGGCGATCGCCTCGACCAGCGTCCGGATGCTCTGCCGCTCGTTCGCCAGCATCGTCGACGCCTTGGAGAAGTCGCTGACGAGCCGGCCGAGCGTCTTCTCCCGGCCGCGGACGATGCCGGCGAGCCGGTCGAGGTTCTGCGCGACCTTGAGGAGCTGCTCGTCCTGCCCGGCGAGGCTGTTCACCAGCTGCCCGGCCTGCTGGAACGCCTGGTTGAAGGCGGTGCCGTTGCCGTTGAGGCTGCCGGCGGCGTTGCCGAGCGCGGTGTCGGCCTTGGCGGGGTCGACGTTGTCGAGGAGCTTTCCGAACGACTTGAGGGCGTCGTTGACCTCGACGGGGACCTGCGTCCGGTCGGTCCGCAGCACGGCGCCGCCCGCCATCTTCGCCAGGCCGGGGTGCCAGGCCGGGCTGAACGTCAGCGTGCGCTCGCCGATGAGGCTCAGCGGCACGATGGCGGCGGTGGCCGCGGCGGGCAGCGGCACGTCGCCGTCGATCGAGGCGACGACGCGGACCTGCCCGTTCACCGGGGTGACCGAGTCGACCTTCCCCACGTTGACGCCCATGACCTGCACCCGGGAGCCGGGGTAGAAGGACACGGCCCGGGTGAAGTAGGCGGTGACGTGGTAGGCCGGCGTGGACGACAGCGCGCCCGGAAGCACCGAGCAGGCGCTGAGGGCGGCGCCGAGCACGACCGCCATGGCGGCGGCGAGCGGGCGGCGCGGCGGTCGCATCCTCATCCTCCGACCTGCCCCGTCGGGACGAGCGGGTAGTTGGGCGGGTTGAAGTTCGGCTGCGGCCCGACCACGCCGGGCTGGACGGGACCGAACCCGACGAACCCGCCCTCCATCCACCGGCCGCGGCGGCTGCCGGCGGTGCCGAGGCCGTAGAACGCCGGCCCGAACCAGGCGAGGGCGACGTTCATGGACGGCAGGTTCTCGCCCGCCACGGTCTGCGCGGCGAGGTGGAAGTCGTTGAGCACCGTGTTCAGCTGCTTCTGGTGCGTGGCGAGGGTGTCGTCGAGGCTCTTGACGACCCGGCTTCCGCTGCCGAGCGCCGCGGCGAGGTCGTCGCGCCGCCGGACCAGCTCCTTCAGGAGCGTGTCGCCATAGTCGAGCAGCTGCGTGAGCTGCCGGTCCTTGGACGCCAGCGCGCCGCTCAGCTTCCCGCTGTTGGCGATGATCGCGGCGACCTGCGGGAACGAGTCGTTCAGCGCGGCGCTGACCTTCCGCAGGTCCGCGAGCATCTTCGCGGTCTCCTGCTGCGACGGCAGCTTCACCTTGGCGGCCTCGGCGAGCAGCCGGTCGACCGACCGGGCGTCCAGCTTCCCGGCGATGGTCGACGCGGAGCCGAGCGTGTTGCTCAGCGTGTACGGGATGCTGGTGCGCTCCAGCGGGATGCGCCTCCGGCCGTCCGGCAGCGTCTTCAGGTAGGGCCGCGCGACCGGCCCGGACAGCCGGACGTACTGCCCGCCCAGCAGGTTCGACAGCCGGATGTCGGCGTGCATCCGCGGCCCCAGCCTGATCCCGGAGTCGACCTTCCAGGTGACGACGACGTGGCCGTTGCGGAAGTCCGGGCGGACGCCGGTGACCTTGCCGACCTTCACGCCGGCGAGCTGCACCTCGGCGCCCTTCTGCAGGCCGCCGGTGCCGGCGAAGACGCCGCTGACGGTGTAGCCGCCCTGGAAGAGGCCGAGGGTGCCGTAAGCGTACGCCGCGATCACCAGCGCGGCCAGCGTCGGGATCGTCACCGCGGCGATCGCCACGGGACTGCGGTCGCGGAACGACCGCGTGAACGCGTCCTTCATCCGGCCTGTCGTCCGGTCCGTCCGCCCCATCACCCGCCCCCGTTCTGGCCGCCGAGGAACGCCAGCTTGACCATGGCCTGGAACACCCGCTGCTGGTCGGGGCTGAGCTTGGCGCCGTCGCCGGTCACCGCCGCCCCGCTGCTGGAACCACCGGAGCCGCCGCCGGGGCCGCCGGCGGGCGGGGGCGGCAGGTTCTCGGGGAACGGGCAGGTGTCGCTGTAGACGACGTTCATGCAGAGCGCGTTGCCGCGCAGGAACTTGCCGCCGTCCATGAGGGTGAGCAGCGCCTGCAGCGCCGCCGGCAGGCTCTTGATCATCTTGTCGATGTCGCGCATCCGGCGGTGCGCGATCTCCATCAGGTCGGTGGTGCCCTGCACCAGCCGGCCGAGCTGCGGGGCGGACCCGCCGAGCACCCTGTCCAGGTTGGTCGCGACGTCGCCGAGCCGCGTGCTCGCGGTGCCGAGGGCGGTGCGGTCCTGCGCGAAGGCCCGGGTGAGGTCGGTGAGGTTGCCGATGGTCTCGGTGATCTGCCGGTCGCGGGCCGCGAGCGCGTCGGTGACCGTCTTGTAGTCGCCGATCATCCGCCGGATCGTGTCGCTGCGCGACCCGAGCGTGCGCAGCAGCGCCGCCAGGTTCACCGACATCTGGTCGATCCTGTCCTGGTTGCCGTCCAGCGCGGTCGCGAACGACTGCAGGATCTTGTTGATCTCGTCCGGGTCGATCCCGCCGACCAGCGGCCCGAGGTCGTTGATGAGCGCGCCGAGGTCGGCCGCCGACCTGGTCCGGGTGAGCCGCTGGCCGTCCTTGAGCATGACGCGGCTCGACCCGGTCTCCAGGTAGATCTCGCGCTTGCCGATGAGGTCCTTCCAGCGGATGACGGCCGAGGAGTCCACCGGGATGTGCAGCGAAGGGCGGATCTTCATCCCCACCACGGCCCGGCCGTCCACGACCTTCACCGACGTCACCCGGCCGACCGGGGTGCCGGCGACCTTCACCTCGTCGCCCGACCGCAGGCCACTGACGTCGTCGAACGTCGCCCGCAGATGCAGCCCGGACCCGAGGTCGGTGCCGATGATCCGGAACGCCATGTAGACGGTCAGCAGGGTCGTGACGACGCCGAACACGAGGAACTTGCGGGCCGAGCGCATGTCCAGGCCCTGCCTGCGCAGCCGGAGCCGGCGTGAGGCGGCCATCACTCGCCTCCGTTCGCGGGAGGGTTCGGCTTGTTCGGGACCGCGGGCTCGATCGGCCCGCAGATCCCCGGCAGCGAGTCGCACAGCGCGGTGCTCGGGTTGATGTGGATGGTGACCCGCGAGAGCAGCGTCCCGTGCGGCCCCGGGATGTTGGCGATGCCGGCCAGCTGCGTCAGGATGAGCCCGCTGCTGCTGATGAGGTCGGGGAAGTAGTCGCGGTACTTGGACAGGACGGCGGCCGCCGGCGTGAACGAGTCGAGGACGCGGCCCGCGGCCTTCGGGTTCGAGGCGAGGATCTGGTTCAGGGTGCGGGCCGACTCGTCCAGCCCGGCGAGCATCTTGGCGAACTGCCCGGGGTCCCCGGTGATGGACGGCGCGACCTTGTTCAGGTCGTCGGCGATCCGGCCGATCTCGTCGCCGTGCCGGGCGGCGGTGCCGGCGAGCGCGCCGCCGTTGCCGATGAGCGTTCCGAGGTCGCCGCTGCGCCGCGCCGTCACGCCGAGCAGCTTCGAGGAGTCGTCGACCAGGCTCGCGAGCTCGGCGCCCCGGCCGTCCAGCCCGGTCCCCAGCGACCGCATGATGGTGGCGACGTCGTCCGGGCCGAGCGCGTCGAGCAGGTCGACGGTCGGCGCGGCGACGTCGGTGAGGTCCTGCGGGTCGCTGGTCCTGGCGATGGTGCCGCCGTTCCGCAGGTACGGCCCGCCGCCCTCGCCGCGCCCGGGCCGCAGGTCGACGTACTTGGGGCCGAACGCCGACAGCGGCGAGATCGCCGCCTCGGCGGTGACGGGCGCGCGGACCCCGCGGTCCAGCCGGATCCGCACCAGCGCCTTCCCCTCGGGGGTGAGCCGGACCGAGGCGACCTGCCCGACCCTGACGCCGCGGATCTTGACGTCCGAGCGGTCGTCCAGCCCCTCCCCCGCGCGGCCGAACGTCGCCTTCAGGTACGTCGAACCGGGGTGGGTGTCGCGCGCGGCCAGGTAGGACCCGACCCCGGCGGCGGCGACGAGGGCGGCCCCGAGGGCGCCGAACCGGCGGCGGGTGCGCGGCGTGAGGTCGACGGTCCTCATCCGGTCAGGCTCACTGTTCCGCCGTTGCCCCAGAAGATGTAGGACAGCAGCAGGTTGACCATGACGATCGTCACCATGGACTCGCGGATCGCCTGCCCGGTCGCCAGCCCCACCCCGACCGGCCCGCCGGAGGCGTTGTAGCCGCGGTAGCAGTGGATGAGCACGATGATCACCGTGAAGACGACGACCTTGACCACGCTGTAGAACACGTCGATCGGCGGCAGGTAGAGGTGGAAGTAATAGTCGTAGATCCCGGGCGAGATGCCGAAGAAGTCGATGGAGATGATCCGGGTGGCGAAGAAGCTGGCGAACAGCGCCAGCAGGTACAGCGGGACGAGCGTGACCAGCGCGGCCGCCAGCCGGGTGCAGACCAGGTAGGCGAGCGAGTTGATGCCCATGACCTCCAGGGCGTCGATCTCCTCGGAGATCCGCATCGCCCCGAGCTCGGCGGTGAACGACCCTCCCAGCTGGAACACCATCGCGACCCCGGCGATGATCGGCGTCACCTCGCGGACGTTGGCGTAGCTGGCGATGATCCCGGCGAGCGACTGCACGCCGACCCGCTGCAGGCCGGGGATGGCCTGCAGGCCGACGGTGGTGCCGGTGAAGAACGACATGAAGAAGATGACGACGACCATGCCGAGGCCCATCACGACCGCGCCGACGCCGGCGCTGATGTCGCTGACCTGCCGGACCACGGCCCTCAGGTGCTTCCCGCGCGCGATGTCGGCCACCATGTGGTGAAGGACCATCCCGGAGAAGACCAGGAACTCGGTGAACTCGGGGGCGCGCGGGCGCCATCGGCGGCGCAGCACCACGGCCGCGCGGTACGGGACGATGGAGTTCATCGGCTCTCCGTCAGATCCGGGGCGGGAAGAGGCTGTAGGCCAGCGTCGACAGCACGTAGTTCGCCGCGAACACCAGCATCGCGGCGACGACGGCCGACTGGTTGACCGCGCGCCCGACGCCGCTCGCGCCGTACCGGCAGGTCATGCCCTTCCAGCAGGCCACCGCGGCGGCGATGAAGCCGAACACCCACGCCTTGAACAGGGTGATCAGCAGGTCGGAGAGCTGCAGGAGCGACGTCGCCCCGTCGAAGTAGGACCCGGGCGTCACGCCCTCCCGGATCACGTTGAAGAAGAACCCGCCGGCGATTCCCGCCAGGATGATCAGCGAGCAGAGCATCACCCCGACCGTGCTGGCCGCCCAGAGCCGGGGCGTGACGAGCCGGTGCACCGGGTTGATGCCCATGACCTCCATGGCGTCCAGCTCGTCGCGGATCCGCCGCGAGCCGATGTCGGAGGTGATGGCCGAGCCGCCGGCGCCGGAGATCAGCAGGGCCGCCGCCATCGGCGCGACCTGCGTGACCAGGGCCTGCACGACGGTGGCGCCGGTGCCGGACTCGGCGCCGATCTGCCGGACGATCTGCCCGACCTGCAGCGCGATCGTGCCGCCGAGCGGCAGCGCGATCAGCATCACCGGCAGGGTGGTGACGCGGGCGATGAACCAGCACTGCTCGATCCACTCGACCCACCAGCGGCGCACGTCCCAGGTCTTGCGGAAGCCCTCGAGCGTGATCGCGAACAGCAGGCCGGCCTGCTCCAGCCACCCGAACAGCAGCCGCCGCGGCACCCCGGCCCAGGAGGGCCGGGGTGCGCGCAGGCGGTGTCCCGCTGCCGCGCTCATGGACGTGTTCCCTGCCGTTCGCGCATCCTCTGCTCCCCCTCGTCGGACGGCGGCCCGAAGCGCGTTGAGAACTTTCGGTGTCGAGTGCGAGAGTTCAGTTCTTCATTTTGAGAACATAGATAAGCAGTTTTCGAGTCTGCGACTCTCGTCTCAGGCGAAAGACAGTACATCCCCGGTCTCGCAGTACTGTCAAGTGCTGTCCGCAAAAGAACGCGGACTGTGCGTGATCACAATCGAGCCCCGGCGGCCCGCCGGGCATGCCGGGGCCGTCGCCGTCGTCGGGCGGTGCCTCCGCCGGGGCGAGGGCGGGCAGGAGGCCGCCGGCACGGCCTCCTGAACTGCGGGTTTCAGCGCAGGACGAGCGGCAGCCTCTCCCATCCCCGGACGGTCGACGTCTGCGCGAGCTTGGCGCCGTCCCAGTCCACGTCCCAGGTGGGGAAGCGCCGCAGCAGCTCCTCCAGCGCCACCCGGCCCTCCAGCCGGGCGAGCGCGGCGCCGAGGCAGTAGTGCGCGCCGACGCCGAACGCCAGGTGCTGGCCCATCTTGCGGTGGATGTCGAAGCGGTCCGGGTCCGGATAGCGCCGCTCGTCGCGGTTGGCGGCGGCGAGGACCAGCATCATCGCGCTGCCCTCCGGCACCGTCCGCCCGTAGAACTCCACGTCCCGGGTCACGTACCGGGCCGCGTAGGGGCCGGGCGACTGGAAGCGCAGCACCTCCTCCACCGCGTTGGTGATCAGCGACGGGTCGTCGACGAGCTCGCGGCGCTGGTCGGGATGGTCGGCGAGGACCGACGCGATCCACCCGATGAGCCGTCCCGTGGTCTCGTTGCCGGCGCCCGCGACGACCGTGCAGTAGACGAGCACCTCGTCGCGGGTGAGGGTGCGCCGCTCGCCGTTCTCGTCCTCGAACTCGGCGGTCATCAGCATCGTCATGAGGTCGTCGGACGGGTGCTCGCGCCGCCAGTCGATGTAGTCGCCGAACATCTCGTTGCTGAGCCCGGCGCCGCCCTGCAGGTCCATCTGCCCGCCGGCCTCGGTCCGCAGGCTCTCGTCGGCGGACTCGCGCAGCGCTTCCAGGTCGGAGTCGGGGATGCCGAACAGCATGCCGATGACCCGCATCGGCATGTCGGTGGCGACGGCCTCGACGATGTCGAACCGGTCCCGTCCCACCAGCGGGTCGAGGGTGCGGACGCAGAAGTCGCGCACCCGCGGCTCCAGCTCGGCGATGCGGCGCGGGGTGAACACGCGGGCCAGCAGCCTGCGGTGGATGTCGTGGATCTCGGGATCCTCGAAGATGAGGGTGCCCGGCGGCATCACGATGCCCGACTTGACGAACTCGAGGATGTTGCCGCGCGCCGAGGAGAACGTCTGCCAGTCCGGCAGGCACCGGTCGACGTCGTCGTACCGGCCGAGGGCGTAGAAGTCGTGCTTCTCGTTGTAGTAGAGCGGCGCCTCGTCCCTGAGCCGGCGGTACGTCGGGTAGGGGTCGGGGGTGAACCGCGGGTCGTAGGGGTCCCAGTAGAAGGCGTCGCCGGTGTCCATGTCGTCGGTGCCCATCCGATCCCTCCGGGTCACTTGAGCATCGAGCCCGCGTCGATGGGAAGCGGGACTCCGGTGATGTAGCGGGCCTCGTCCGAGACGAGGAACAGGACGGCGTTGGCGATGTCCTCGGCCTCGACCCAGGGCACCGGGAGCGCGTTCATCATCTGCGAGATCGGCGCCATGTCCTCCTGGGTCGGGTTCTCCAGGTCGGGACGGAACATCCGGTAGGTGAGGTCGTTCAGCAGCATCGGCGTGCCCACCTGCGTCGGGTGGACGGAGTTGACGCGGATGTCGTACTGCGCGAGCTCGACGGCCATCGACCGCATCAGCCCGACGACGCCGTGCTTGCCGGCGACGTAGTTGGCGATGTTCGGGTGCGCCTTCAGGCCGCCGACGGAGCTGGTCAGCACGATGGCGCCGCCGCGCCCCCCGGCGATGAGGTGCGGGATGGCGGCCTTGCCGGTGTGGAACACGCCGGTCAGGTTGACGTCGATCGAGTCGCGCCACAGCTTCTCGTCGAGGTCCTGGATGGGGGCGCCGTCGGCGGCGAGGCCGGCGTTGGCCACCACGATGTCGAGCCGGCCGAGCTGGGTGACGCCGTCGTCGACGGCGGCCTTCAGCCCGTCGTAGTCGCGCACGTCGACCTGGGCGGCGACGATGCGGCGGCCGGCGGCCTTCACCTGCGCCACGGTCTCGTCCAGGTCCTCGGGGGTGGACATGGGGATCGGCACGGTGTCGAGCTGCTTGCAGATGTCGATCGCGATGATGTCCGCGCCTTCCTGCGCGAGGCGCACGGCGTGGGCGCGCCCCTGCCCGCGGGCGGCTCCGGTGATGAACGCGACCTTGCCTTCGACTCGTCCGGGCATCGCTTCCTCTTCTCTCGG
>NZ_WBMR01000088.1 GCF_008923365.1 Actinomadura montaniterrae | reverse complement strand
CTCGCGACCGCCGACCCGCGGACCCGGCGCGCGGCCACCGCGGTCGCCCGGGTCGCGGGGAGCGCGCCGGCGCGGACGGGCTGGCGGCGCGCGCGGCGGCTGGAGCGCTCCATGCGCCGCACGCTGGCGTCCGGCAGGACGAAGGCCGCGGTGTTCAACCGGGTCCTGATCCGGCTTCCGGTCCGCAAGGGCCTCGCGGTGTTCGAGAGCCATCTCGGCCTGCACTACTCCGACAACCCGAAGTACATCTACCGCGAGCTGCGCCGCTCGGACCGCCCGGTCGAGGCGGTGTGGTCGTACGCGTCGTCGGCGAAGGGCTTCCCGTCCGACGCGAAGCTGGTGAAGCGGGGCTCGTGGCGCTACCACCTCGCGCTCGCGCGGGCCGAGTTCTGGATCGACAACCAGGGCTATCCGGAGGGGCTGCGCAAGCGCCCCGAGACCACCTACATCCAGACCTGGCACGGGTCGGCGTACAAGCTGATGGGGCTCGACCAGCCGCCGATGAAGAGCGGGCCCGCGTCCGAACGGACCAGGCTCGCGCGGATGGTGGACCGCTTCGACTGCTTCCTCATCCGCTCCGGGCACGACGTGGACACCCTCGCCAAGGGGCTCGGGGTCCGGTCGGAGCTGCTGCCCGCCGGGTACCCGCGCAACGACCCGCTGGTCAACGGCGTGGACGGGGACCCGGAACTGGCCGCCGAGGTCGCCGCCCTGCGCCGCTCGCTCCGGCTGGACGACGGGCGCCGCGCCGTCCTCTACGCGCCGACCTTCAAGACGGGGCCGAAGGGCAGGCCGGTGAAGCTGATGGAACCGCCCGTGGACCCGGCGCGGTTCGCCCGCGACCTTGGGGACGAGATCGTCCTGCTCGTCCGCCCGCACTACCTGTGCCGCGCGAACCTGCCGCCGTCGGCGGCGCGGGCGATGCGGGACGTCGGGGACGTCGCGGACGCGACCCTGCTGCTCCTGCTCGCCGACGCGCTCGTCACCGACCACTCGTCGATCATGTTCGACTTCGCGCTGCTGGACCGGCCGATCGTGCTGCACCTGCCGGCCGGCGGCGAGCACGACACCGGCTACTTCGACCTTGAGGAGCACGCGCCCGGCCCGGTCACCCGGACCGAGGACGAGCTGGTCGCCGCGCTCGCGGACCTGGACGCCGCCGGGTCCGCGCACGCGGCGCGGCGCCGCGCGTTCGCCGCGCGGTTCGGGGAGCACGACCGCGGCACCGCCGCGCGCACCGTCGTGGACCGTTACTTCGGAGAAAGGAGCGCCCATGGTTCCCACCGGAACCGCTGAGCACGCACCGCGCGACGTCTTCATCGTCTGCAACAACGTCGACGAGATGGGGGGCCTGCAGCGCTGGGCGCACCACATGGCGCGGATGCTGGCAGAGCGGGGCGACCGCGTCACGCTCGTCGGGATCGTCCGCGGGCCGGACCGGCACCACCACGGCCGCGACGGCTCGTACAGGGTGGAGGTCCTGCACGACACGTGGCGCCCGCCGGTGCTGGAGTGGCGGCCCGAGCGGCTGCGGGACCGGGTGAACGCGGCGGCGCGCGGGCGCGACGTGTGGCGGTCGGCCGTGCAGCGGCGCGGCGCCGCCCGCCTGACCCGGATGTTCGCGGCGGCCCGTCCGGGCGCCGTGGTGATCGTGCCGCAGGTGTGGGCGATGGAGTGGGTCCGGCGGGCCGGCACCTCGGGGCTGCGGGTGATCGGCATGAGCCACGAGTCGTACAAGGCGAGCCGCAAGTCGACCCGGTACCAGCGGGTGAAGCGGCACTTCGCGCACGTCGACCGGTTCCTCACGCTGACGCCGGAGGACGCGGACGCGTGGGCGAGGGACGGCATGACGAACGCCGACCACATCCCGAACGCGCTGCACGTCACCCCGGCCGTCTATCCGACGCTCAACCTGCCCGCGGTCGCCTGCGTGGGCCGCCTGTCCTACGAGAAGGGCGTGGACCTGCTGCTGGAGGCGTGGGAGCGGGTACACGGGCGGCATCCGGAGTGGCGGCTGCACGTCTACGGCACCGGGCCTGACGAGGAGGCGCTGCGCGAGCAGGCGGCCGCCGCAGGGCTGACAGGGTCGGTCGAGTTCCGGGGCGTCGTTGCCGACGTCGAGGAGGCGATGGTCGAGGCGTCGGTGTTCGCGCTGCCGTCCCGCGCGGAGGGGGTGCCGATGTCGGTGATGGAGGCGATGGCGTACGGGCTGCCGACGGTGGCGTTCGACTGCGCGCCGGGCGTGCGGATGCTGCTCGGCGAGCGGGGCGAGGAGACGGGCGGGCTGCTCGTGCGGCCGGGGGACACGGCCGCGTTCGCCGAGGCGCTGGAACGCCTGATCGAGGACCAGGAGCTGTGCTGCCAGCTCGGCGCCGAAGCTCGCGCGTCGGTGCAGCGCTTCCAGCCGGAGACGGTGCTGGCCCGCTGGGACCGGCTGTTCGACCTGCTGCACCGCGATCTCCCGGCGGTGCGGGAACGCGCCGCAGGGGACCGGTCCGCGGTGCCCGCGCCGGGGCTCGGGCAGCCCGCCGTGCGGGCGGGCGAGGTGGAGCCGGCCCTGGAGGCCGATTCTTTCTAACAACTGTTTGGTAAAGTGCCGGGCGTGAACGAGAACGAGTCCCCGGCGGACCGGGCGTTCCGCGCCGAGGTCCGCGGCTGGCTGGAGGCCAACCTGTCGGGCGAGTTCGCGCACGCGCGCGGGCTCGGCGGGCCCGGCCGCGAGCACGAGGCGTTCGAGGAGCGGCTGGCCTGGGAGCGGCACATGGCCGCCGCGGGCTGGACGTGCGTGGGCTGGCCCGAGGAGCACGGCGGCCGCGGCGCCACCGTCCGGCAGCAGGTGATCTTCAACGAGGAGTACGCGCTCGCCGACGCCCCCGCCCGCGTCGGGCACATCGGCGAGAACCTGCTCGGCCCCACCATCATCGCGTTCGGCACCGACGAGCAGAAGGCGCGCTTCCTGCCGCCGATCGTCGCGGTCGAGGAGCTGTGGTGCCAGGGCTACTCCGAGCCCAACGCCGGCTCCGACCTCGCCAACGTGCAGACCCGCGCCGCGCTCGCCGGCGACCACTGGACGGTCGACGGGCAGAAGGTCTGGACGTCCAACGCCCTCGAATCGGACTGGTGCTTCGTCGTCTGCCGCACCGAGCCCGGCTCGTCCCGCCACCACGGCCTGTCCTACCTGCTCGTCCCGATGAAGCAGGACGGCGTCGACATCCGGCCGATCGTCCAGCTCACCGGCACCTCCGAGTTCAACGAGGTCTTCTTCGACGGCGCCCGCACCGACGCCGGCAACATCGTCGGCGCGCCCGGCGAGGGCTGGAAGATCGCGATGGCCACGCTCGGCTTCGAGCGCGGCGTCGCCACCCTCGGCCAGCAGGTCGGGTTCCGCCGCGAGTTCGAGGGCGTGCTCGACCTCGCCCGCCGCACCGGCGCCATCGACGACCCGCTGCTGCGCGACCGCCTCACCCGCGCCTACATGGGCCTCGAGGTCATGCGGCTGAACGCGGTCCGCACGATGGCGGGCGTCGCGTCCGGCGCCCCCGGGCCCGAGTCGTCGATCTCCAAGCTCGTCTGGGGCACCTGGCACCGCGAACTCGGCGAGCTCGCCATGGACGTCCTCGGCGCCGCCGGAATGGTCGCCGACGGCGAACCCTACGACCTCAACGACTGGCAGCGGCTGTTCCTGTTCTCCCGCTCCGACACGATCTACGCCGGGTCGAACGAGATCCAGCGCAACATCATCGCCGAGCGGGTGCTCGGTCTCCCCAGAGAGGCTCGCGGATGACGCCGCCCCCCTACGTCCCCGGGCACGGCCTGCTGAAGGACCGCGCCGTCGTCATCACCGCCGCCGCCGGCGCCGGGATCGGCGGCGCCGCCGCCCGCCGCTGCCTGGAGGAGGGCGCCCGCGTCCTGATCTCCGACGCGCACGAGCGGCGGCTCGCCGCGTCCGCGCAGGAGCTGGAGAAGGAGTTCGGCGCCGACCGGGTCGCCTCCCTGCCCTGCGACGTCACCGACGAGGAGCAGGTCCAGGCCCTGTACGCGCTGGGCGTCGAGCGGTTCGGCCGGATCGACGTCGCCGTCAACAACGCCGGCCTCGGCGGCACCGCCGACCTGGTCGACATGACCGACGACCAGTGGGGACGCGTCCTCGACATCACGCTGAACGGCACGATGCGCTGCACCCGCGCCGCGCTGCGGATCATGCGCGACCAGGGCGCCGGCGTCATCGTCAACAACGCGTCGGTGATCGGCTGGCGGGCGCAGAAGGGCCAGTCGCACTACGCCGCCGCCAAGGCCGGCGTGATGGCCCTCACCCGCTGCTCCGCGCTGGAGGCCGCCGAGTTCGGCGTGCGGATCAACGCCGTCTCGCCGTCCCTCGCCATGCACCCCCACCTGGTCAAGGTGACGTCGGAGGAGCTGCTCGACGAGCTGACGCGGCGCGAGGCGTTCGGCCGCTACGCCGAGCCGTGGGAGGTGGCCAACGTTATCGTCTTCCTGGCCAGCGACTACTCCTCGTACATGACCGGGGAGGTCGTCTCCGTCTCTTCCCAGCACGCTTAGGAACCGACCATGAGTCCACGACGGCGCGACGCCGAGGGCACCGCCGCCGCCCGCGCGGAGCGGCGGGCCGAGCTGCTCGCCACCGCCGCCGAGGTGTTCGCCTCGCAGGGGTACTCCGCCACCACCGTCCGGAAGGTGGCCGACGCCGCCGGCATCCTCGGCGGCAGCCTCTACTACCACTTCGACTCCAAGGAGGCGATGGCCGACGAGATCCTGTCGACCTTCCTGGACGAGATGTGGGCGGCCTACGAGCGCGTCCTCGCGGCGGAGCTCAGCGCCCGCGACACCATGGAGGGCGTCATCGTCGAGTCGTTCCGCTCGATCGACCGGCACCGGCCCGCCGTCGTCCTCTACCAGAACGAGTCCAAGCACCTCGCCACCAGCGAGCGCTTCCACTACCTGCTCGAGTCGCAGCGCCGCTTCGAGACGATGTGGATGTCCCTGCTGGACCGCGGCGTCGAGGAGGGCGCCTTCCGCGCCGACCTCGACCGGACGCTGATCTACCGCTTCATCCGCGACACCGTCTGGGTCGCGGCCAACTGGTACCAGCACGGCGGGCGGCTGTCCGCCGACGACATCGCCAAGCAGTACCTCGCCATGGTCCTCGAAGGCATCCAGGCGAGCTAGCCCCGAAGGAGACACCCCCCATGGCCGAGGCCTACATCGTCGAAGCGGTCCGCGCCCCCGTCGGCCGCAAGAAGGGCGGGCTCGCCGGCGTCCACCCCGCCGACCTCGGCGCCCACGTGCTGAAGGCGCTGATGGACCGCGCGAAGGTGGACCCCGCCGCCGTCGAGGACGTGGTGTTCGGCAACGTCGACAGCGTCGGCCCGCAGGCCGGCGACATCGCCCGCACCTGCTGGCTCGCCGCCGGGCTGCCCGAGGAGGTCCCCGGCGTCACCGTCGACCGGCAGTGCGGCTCCTCGCAGCAGGCCGTGCACTTCGCCGCGCAGGCCGTCCTCGCCGGGACGTCCGACCTCGTCGTCGCGGGCGGCGTGCAGAACATGTCGCAGATCCCGATCTCGTTCGCGATGACCGCCGCCGAGCCGCTCGGCTTCACCCAGGGCCCGTTCGCCGGCTCCAAGGGCTGGACGGAGCGGTACGGCGACGCCGAGGTGTCGCAGTTCAACGGCGCCGAGATGATCGCCCGCGACTGGGACATCTCCCGCGAGGAGATGGAGGAGTTCGCCTACCAGTCGCACCAGCGGGCGATCCGCGCGATCGACGAGGGCCGGTTCGAGCGGGAGATCGTCCCGCTGGAGGGCGTCACCGCCGACGAGGGCCCGCGCCGCGACACCACCCGGGAGAAGATGGCCGGGCTGAAGACCCTCGTCGTGGGCGGCCGGCTCACCGCCGCGCTCGCCTCCCAGATCTCCGACGGCTCCGCCGCCCTGCTCATCGCCTCCGAGCAGGCCGTCAAGGACCACGGCCTCACCCCGCGCGCCCGCATCCACCACATCTCCGCGCGCGGCGAGGACCCGATCCGGATGCTGTCCGCGCCGATCCCCGCCACCGCCCACGCGCTGAAGAAGACCGGCATGACGATCGGCGACTTCGACGCCGTCGAGATCAACGAGGCGTTCGCGCCGGTCGTGCTCGCCTGGCTGAAGGAGACCGGCGCCGACCCGGCGAGGGTCAACCCGAACGGCGGCGCCATCGCCCTCGGCCACCCGCTCGGCGCCACCGGCGCCCGGCTGATGACCACGCTGCTGCACGAGCTGGAGCGCACCGGCGGCCGCTACGGCCTCCAGACGATGTGCGAGGGCGGCGGCCAGGCCAACGTCACCGTCATCGAGCGCCTCTGACCCCTCCGGGCCCGCGGGAGGCCGCGGGCCCGGCGCCTTCCCCCACCCCCCGATCGGAGGTCGTTGTGGACGTCTTCGAGAGCGCGAAGCTCGGGCCCGTCACGTTGCGGAACCGGGTCGTCAAGGCCGCCACGTTCGAGGGCATGACCCCGGACGCCCTCGTCACCGACGACCTGATCGAGTACCACCGGCGGCCCGCCGCCGGGGGAGTGGCGATGACGACCGTCGCCTACTGCGCGGTCGCGCCGGAGGGCCGCACGGAGCGGCGGCAGATCCACATGCGGCCCGAGGCCGTTCCGGGGCTGCGGCGCCTCACCGACGCGGTGCACGCCGAGGGCGCCGCGGTGTCCGCGCAGATCGGGCACGCCGGCCCGGTCGCCGACGCCGCCTCCAACAAGATGCGCGGGCTGTCGGCGGGACGGTTCTTCAACCCGATCGGGATGCGCTTCACCAAGCCCGCGACGGCCGAGGACATCGAGCGGGTCACCCGCGCCCACGCCGGCGCGGCGCGGCTGGCGATCGAGGCGGGGTTCGACGCCGTCGAGATCCACTTCGGGCACAACTACCTCGCCAGCTCGTTCCTCAGCCCGCGGCTGAACAAGCGCGACGACGAATACGGCGGGCCGATCGAGAACCGCGCGAAGGTGGCGCTCGGCATCGCCCGCGCGGTGCGCGAGGAGGTCGGCGACCGGATCGCCGTCACCGCGAAGATCAACATGCGGGACGGCGTGCCGGGCGGGCTGGAGATCGACGACAGCCTGCAGGTCGCCCGGTGGCTGCAGGAGGAGGGGACCGTCGACGCCCTGGAGCTGACGGCGGGCAGCTCCCTGCTGAACCCGATGTACCTGTTCCGCGGCGGCGCGCCGGTCAAGGAGTTCGCCGCGAACTTCAAGCAGCCGCTGCGGACGGGCATCCGGATGTCCGGCACGAAGTTCCTGCGCGCCTACCCGTACCAGGACGCGTTCCTCCTCGAGCACGCCCGCCGGTTCCGCGCCGAGCTGGACCTGCCGCTCATCCTGCTCGGCGGCGTCACCAACCGCGAGACCATGGACCGGGCGATGGCGGAGGGCTTCCAGTTCGTCGCGATGGGACGCGCGCTGCTGCGCGAGCCCGACCTGGTGAAAAGGATCGCGGCGGACCCCTCGACACGCTCGCTGTGCATCCACTGCAACCGCTGCATGCCGACCATCTACACCGGCACGCACTGCCCCGAGATCCCGGCGGAGAACCCGGCTTGACCTGGAGTGCGCTCCAACTCGTAGCGTGAGGGCATGACCACTCCGCAACGCAGGATCGATTCGGGTTTCGGGTTCGAGAGCACGGCGCGCGACGTCCTCGCGGGCATCGACCTGTCCGGGCGGCTGGCCGTCGTGACCGGCGGGTACTCCGGGCTCGGGCTGGAGACGACCCGGGCCCTGGCCGAGGCCGGCGCGCGTGTGGTGGTGCCCGCGCGGCGCCCCGCGGTGGCGAAGGAGGCGCTCGACGGGATCGGCGGCGCCGAGGTGGACGAGCTGGACCTCGGCGACCTGGAGAGCGTGCGGGGCTTCGCCGACCGGTTCCTGGCGTCCGGCCGCGGCATCGACATGATCATCGGCAACGCGGCGGTCATGGCCTGCCCGGAGACGCGGGTCGGCCCGGGCTGGGAGGCGCAGTTCGCCACCAACCACCTCGGGCACTTCGCGCTGGTGAACCGGCTGTGGCCGGCGGTCAGGCCCGGCGCCCGCGTCGTCGCCGTGTCCTCGCAGGGGCACCACTTCTCCCGGATGCGCTGGGACGACCCGCACTTCGCCCGCGGCTACGACCGGTGGGAGGCGTACGGGCAGGCGAAGACCGCCAACGTGCTGTTCGCCGTGCACCTGGACGCCCTGGCGAAGGACTCCGTGCGCGCGTTCTCCCTCCACCCGGGCAGCATCCTCACGCCTCTGCAGCGGCACATCCCGAAGGAGGACAAGATCGCCTACGGGTGGATCGACGAGGACGGCAACGAGATCGCCCAGGGCTTCAAGACCCCGGAGCAGGGCGCGGCGACGGCGGTGTGGGCGGCGACGTCCCCGCGGCTGGACGGGATGGGCGGCGTCTACTGCATGGACTGCGACATCGCCGAGCCCACCCCGGCCGGCGTGCCGGAGGTGCGCGGCCGGAAGGCGGGCGCGCCCGCGCCCGTGGGCGTCCGGCCCTACGCGACCGACCCGGACGAGGCCGCGCGGCTGTGGGCGTACTCGGCCGAGCTGACCGGCGTCGACGCGTTCGCGGAGTAGGGCGTCCCCGGCCCGGGTCCTCGTCGCGGGGCCCGGGCCCGGTGCCGTTTCCGGCCGTCGGCATAATCCCTGGGGGACGACGGACGGCCGAGAGGTGAGGCGATGATCGACGTGGGCGGCTGGTCGCCGGAACCGGTGGAGACGGCCGAGGTCATCGACGCCGCGCCGTCGGCCGCGCTGGCCGGGGTGCTGGACGTCGAGCCGCCGGGGGAGGAGCTGCCGCCGCTGTGGCACTGGCTGCACTTCCTCGAACGGCCCGCGCAGCGCGAGCTCGGCCCCGATGGACACCCGCTCGCCGGGCACTTCCTGCCGCCGATCCCCGACCGGCGGCGCATGTTCGCCGGCGGCAGGTTCCGCGTCCGCGAGCCGTTGCGCATCGGTGACACCGTCTCGCGCCGCGCCGAGCTGGCTTCGACGGCGGTCAAGCAGGGACGCAGCGGCGAGATGCTGTTCGTCACCGTCCGCCACACTTTCCTGCGCGACGGCACCGAGATCGCCGTCGAGGAGCAGGACCTCGTCTACCGCAGCGGCGACGCGGCGTCCCGTCCGCCAGAGGTGTCCTTCGAGGCGCCGGAGGTGAAGGCGCCGTGGACGCTGCCGGTGACCGCCGACCCGGTGCTGCTGTTCCGGTTCAGCGCGCTCACCTACAACGCCCACCGCATCCACTACGACGAGACCTACGCGACCGAGGTCGAGGGACACGGCGGGCTCGTCGTACACGGCCCGCTGCTGGCGATCCTTTGCCTGGAGCTGCCGCGCCGGGCGGGCATGAAGGTGACGGAACTGTCGTTCCGTGCCCGCAGGCCCGTCCACGCGCGGCAGCCCTTCGTCGCGGCCGGCTCGCCGGACGGCGAACTGTCGATCGAGGCGCCCGGCGGCGTCACCGCGATGACCGCGACCTTCTCCGCCGCCTAAGCCGCGGTGACGGGAGGCTCCACCACGGCGGGCCCGTCGCGGCGCTCCGCCCTGATCTGCAGGACGTACCGCTTGACCTCGTCGGCGGCGTCCTCGCGGCTCCAGCCCAGCCGCGGCGCGAGGAGGCCGGCGACGTGCGCCGCCGCGGCGAGGCCGCCGTCCCACTCCTCGATCGACACCCGCAGCCGCCGCGCGAGGACGTCCTCCAGGTGCAGGGCGCCCTCGTGCGTCACCGCGTAGACGGCCTCGGCGCACAGGTAGTCCTCCGCGCCGGGGATCGGTGCGCCGAGCTCCGGCTCCGCGGCGACCAGGTCGAGGACGTCCTGCGCGCACGACCCGTACCGGCGCAGCAGGTGCTCGATCCGCGCGACGTGCAGCCCGGAGCGGGCGGCGAGCCGGCGCCGCTCGTTCCACAGCACCTCGAAGCCGTCCGCGCCGAGGATCGGCAGCCGCCCGGTGACCGACGCGGGCACCGCCTCGTCCAGGCCCTCGGCGACCACGTCGACCGCGTCGCGCGCCATCACCCGGTAGGTGGTGAACTTGCCGCCGGTGACGACGACCAGCCCCGGCACCGGCTCGGCGACGGCGTGCTCGCGGGACAGCCGCGCGGTGTCGTCCATCTCGCCGGACAGCAGCGGCCGCAGCCCCGCGTACACGCCCTCGACGTCGTCCATGGTCAGCGGCGTGCGCAGCACCGCGTTCACCCGCTCCAGCAGGTAGCCGATGTCGGTGTGGTCGGCGACCGGCTCGTCCGGGCCCTCGTCGTGCGGGGTGTCGGTCGTGCCGACCAGCCAGTGCCGGCCCCACGGGATGATGAACAGCACGCTGCGCTCGGTCCGGGTGATCAGCCCGGTGTCCATCGGGATCCGGTCGCGCGGCACCACCAGGTGGACGCCCTTGGACGCGCGCACCGCGAACGCCGCGCGCGACCCCGTCATCGCCTGCGCGCCGTCCGTCCACACGCCCGTCGCGCAGACGACCCGGCGGGCCCGGACGGTGATCTCCCGCCCGCCCTCCAGGTCCACGACGTGCGCCCCGGTGACCCGCTCGCCCTCGCGGAGGAACCCCGTCACCTCGGCGCGCGTGGCGACCCTCGCGCCGTACCGGGCGGCGGTACGGGCGACCATCATCGTGTAACGGGCGTCGTCCACCTGCGCGTCGTAGTACTGGATCGCGCCGACGAGCGCGTCCGAGCGCAGGGCCGGCGCCTCCCGCAGCGCGCCGCGCCGGGTGAGCTGCCGGTGCCGGGGCAGCGACCGCGCGCCGCCCATCGTGTCGTACAGGGTCACGCCGGCGCTGACGTACGCCCGCTCCCACACCCGGTTGCGCAGCGGGTACAGGAACTGGACGGGCCGCACCAGGTGCGGCGCGAGCCGGTGCAGGAGCAGGGCGCGCTCCCGCAGCGCCTCGCGGACCAGCCCGAAGTCGCGCTGCTCCAGGTAGCGGAGCCCGCCGTGGATCAGCTTGCTGGAGCGGCTGGAGGTGCCGGCCGCCCAGTCGCGCGCCTCCACCAGGGCCACGGACAGGCCCCGGGAGACCGCGTCGAGCGCGGCGCCCGCGCCGACGATGCCGCCGCCGACGACCAGGACGTCGAACTCGTTCTCGGCCAGGGCGCGCAGGGTGTCCTCGCGGTACCGAGGGCCGAGGGCTACGGATGTCACTGCATGCTCCCGATGAGGGGTGATCGGTCAGGATGGTGCGGGCGGGGCCGGCGCCGGTGTCCCGGCCCCGCCGCGCGTGTCGTCCCGGCCGGGTCTAGTCGACGTCGACCCAGTCGAGGGTTCGGTTGACGGCCTTCTTCCAGCCGGCGTAGCCGGTGGCGCGCTGCTCGTCGTCCCAGGTGGGCTGCCAGCGCTTGTCCTCGTTCCAGTTCTGGCGCAGCTCGTCGGTGGTGTTCCAGAACCCGACGGCGAGGCCGGCGGCGTAGGCGGCGCCGAGCGCGGTCGTCTCGGCGACGACCGGACGCGACACCGGGACGCCGAGGATGTCGGCCTGCATCTGCATGCACAGCTCGTTGGCGGTGATCCCGCCGTCGACCTTGAGCGTGTCGAGGGCGACGCCGGAGTCCTCGCGCATGGCCTCGACGACGTCCCGCGACTGGTAGCAGATCGATTCGAGGGTGGCGCGGGCCAGGTGGGCGTTGGTGTTGAAGCGGGACAGGCCGACGATCGCGCCGCGCGCGTCCGACCGCCAGTACGGGGCGAACAGGCCGGAGAACGCGGGGACGAAGTAGACGCCGCCGTTGTCCTCGACCTGCCGGGCGAGCGCCTCGCTCTGCGCGGCGCCGGAGATGATGCCGAGCTGGTCGCGCAGCCACTGCACCGCCGACCCGGTCACCGCGATCGAGCCCTCCAGCGCGTACACCGGCTTCTCGGACCCGAACTGGTAGCAGACCGTGGTCAGCAGCCCGTTCTTCGACCGGACCAGCTCGTTGCCCGTGTTCAGCAGCAGGAAGTTGCCGGTGCCGTAGGTGTTCTTGGCCTCGCCGGGCGAGAAGCACACCTGCCCGACCGTCGCGGCCTGCTGGTCGCCGAGCGCGGCCGTCAGCGGGACCTCGCCGCCGAGCGGGCCGTCCGGGCGGGTCAGCCCGTACGCCTCGGACGTCGACGACGGCCTGATCTGCGGCAGCATCGCGCGCGGGATGCCGAAGAACGACAGCAGCTCGTCGTCCCAGTCGAGGGTCTCCAGGTCCATCAGCATGGTGCGGCTGGCGTTGGTGACGTCCGTGACGTGCGCGCCCCCGTCGGGGCCGCCCGTCAGGTTCCACAGCACCCAGCTGTCGGTCGTCCCGAAGATCGCGTCGCCGCGCTCGGCCGCCTCCCGGACCCCGTCGACGTTCTCCAGGATCCACTGGATCTTGCCGCCGGAGAAGTAGGTCGCGGGCGGCAGCCCGGCCTTGCGCCGGATGACGTCGCCCTTGCCCTCGCGCTCCAGCGCGGAGGCGATGCGGTCGGTGCGGGTGTCCTGCCAGACGATCGCGTTGAAGTAGGGCCGTCCGGTGCGGCGGTCCCACACCAGCGTCGTCTCCCGCTGGTTGGTGATGCCGAACGCGGCGAGGTCGGCGTGGGTCAGGTTCGCCTTGTTCAGCGTGCTCTGGATGACCGCGCGGGTGCGCTCCCAGATCTCGGTGGGGTTGTGCTCGACCCAGCCGGCCCGCGGCAGGATCTGCTCGTGCTCGAGCTGGTGGCGGGCGATCTCGTTGCCGCCGTGATCGAAGATCATGAAGCGGGTGCTCGTGGTGCCCTGGTCGAGCGCTCCGACGAAGTCAGCCATGTGCGGAATCTCCAGTGGGAAGGGCCTGCGGACGGGGACGAGAAGCGATCATGCCGTCTCGTACTCGGGCTCGGGCTTGGCGACGTCCGGCTCCACGTCGTCGGACGGCAGGAACCAGCCGATCAGCAGCTTGTACAGGCCGGCGCCGAGCACGCCGCCGATGAGCGGCGCGACGATCGGGACCCAGAAGTACAGATCCCCGTTCTGGTCCTTCCAGGCGCCGCCGTAGCCGGTGATGAACTGCGCGAGGCGCGGGCCGAAGTCGCGCGCCGGGTTGATCGCGTAGCCGGCGTCCGAACCGAACGCCATGCCGATCCCCACGACCAGCAGCCCGATCAGGAACGGGCCGAGGTTGGCCAGCGGCGGCGCGTTCCGCGCGTCGGTGAGCGCCTTGATGACGAACAGCAGGATCGCGGTGCCGATGACCTGGTCGCGGAACGCGCCCCAGGTGCCGACGGGCAGGGTCCCGTTGCCCGGCAGCGTCGAGAAGACGCCCTGGGTCTTGATGGTGTGGCCGGGGTCGACCTTGGCCAGGATCTCGCTGTAGTTCCAGCGGACGATCAGCGCCGCGATGAACGCGCCGGCGGTCTGGGCGGCGATGTAGGGCGCCACCTTCCGCCAGGAGAACTCCTTGAACGCGGCCAGCGCGACCGTGACCGCGGGGTTGAGGTGGGCGCCGCTGATCCGCGCGGCGACGTAGACGCCGAGCGTGACGCCGAGCCCCCAGGCCCAGGCGATGCTGTCGTGGTCGCCGATGTCGGCCCCGGCGACCTGCGCGACGACGCCGACCCCGAACAGGATCAGGATCATCGTCCCGGCGAACTCGGCGGCGAGCTCACCGGCCAGCGGTGGGAATTTCCGGCGTTCCGCCATGTCTCTAGCTCCTCGGCTGCGTGGGGTGGACGCGAAGCCCCATGAGGCTGGCCAGAACGTAAGACGCGGATGACCCGGAAACAACGGAAGGCTGCCGACAATGTCGAACACTTTCCCCGCCGCCCGGCGCCGGTTACCCTCCCCCCTGTGCACCAGATCACAGAATCCGGGCAGTTCGGGACGGAAACGGCGGTGATGACGACGGCTGCCGACATTGTCGGCACCCTGCCCCGAGAACTAGCATCGGATTCATGCCCGGACCTGTGCAGTCGATCGAGCGGGCCGCCGCGATCCTGCGGCTGCTCGCCGCCAGCTCCGGCCGGCTCGGCGTCGGTGAGATCGCCAGCTCGCTCGGGCTCGCCCGCGGCACCGCGCACGGCATCCTGCGCACCCTGGAGCGGGTCGGCTTCGTCGAGCAGGACGGCGGCACCGGAAAGTACCAGCTCGGCGCCGCCCTGCTCCACCTCGGCACCAGCTACCTGGACGTCAACGAGCTGCGCTCCCGGGCGATCAACTGGGCCGACGCGCTCGCCTCGCGCAGCGGCGAGGCCGTCCGCATCGGCACCCTCCTCGACGGGAAGGTGCTGGTCGTCCACCACGTCTTCCGGCCCGACGACACCCTGCAGGCGCTGGACGTCGGGTCGCTGCTGCCGCTGCACGCGACCGCGCTCGGCAAGGCGCTGCTGGCGCACGACGCCAACGCGGCGGCCTCGATCCGCGACACCGAGCTGGAGTCCTACTGCCGCCGGACGATCACCGATCCGCGCCTGCTCGCACGGGCCGCCACCCGGGTCCGGGAGAAC
The DNA here is from genome assembly GCF_008923365.1 of Actinomadura montaniterrae. GTDB lineage: Bacteria > Actinomycetota > Actinomycetes > Streptosporangiales > Streptosporangiaceae > Spirillospora > Spirillospora montaniterrae. The sequence goes on along the minus strand of NZ_WBMR01000088.1, from coordinate 21,288 downwards.
GGCTGGGCGGCCGAGGTCGAGGAGCTGTCCATCGGCGAGGCCGGCATCGCCGCCCCGATCCGCGGGTACGGGGGACTCGTCGTCGGGGCCATCGGCATCTCCGGCGCGGTCGAGCGGATCTGCGACACCGGCCGCGCCCCCGAGCCCCGCCTGGTGGCGTTCGTGCGGGACGCGGCCCGCGCCGTCTCCCGCGACCTCGGGGGCTCGCGATGGTGACGCGCGGGGGCCGGTGGTGACGGGGAAGCCGCTGGTGACGGGGAAGGGGCACGGCGGGGGAGAGGGTGCGACGTGACCGAACGCTACGTGATGTCGATCGACCAGGGCACCACCTCGACCCGGTGCATCCTGTTCGACCACGGCGGCCGGCTGGTGTCGGTGGCGCAGCGCGAGCACCGGCAGCACTTCCCGAAGCCCGGCTGGGTCGAGCACGACCCGATGGAGATCTGGCGGAACCTGGAGCGGATCGCCCCTGAGGCCCTCGCGCAGGCGGGCGTCACCGCGAACCAGGTCGCCGCCGTCGGCATCGCCAACCAGCGCGAGACCACCGTCCTGTGGGACCGCCTCACCGGCGTCCCGATCGGCCGCGCCATCGTCTGGCAGGACATGCGGACCGGCGCCCTGGTCGACGAGCTCGGCCGCGCGCCCGGCGCCGCGATCGTCACCGAGCGCAGCGGCCTGCCCCTCGCCACCTACTTCTCCGCGCCGCGCATCCGCTGGCTGCTCGACCACACGCCCGGCCTGCGCGAGCGCGCCGAGCGCGGCGAGGTGCTGTTCGGCACCATGGAGAGCTGGCTGATCTGGAACCTCAGCGGCGGCGTCGACGGCGGCGTGCACGTCACCGACGTCACCAACGCCAGCCGCACCCTGCTGATGGACCTGCACACGCTGTCCTGGGACGACGATCTGCTCGCGTTCTTCGGGGTGCCGCGGGCGATGCTGCCGGAGATCAGGTCGTCGACCGAGACCTACGGCACGGCCCGCAAGGTGTTCCCAGGGGTGCGGGTCGGCGCCGCGCTCGGCGACCAGCAGGCGGCGCTGTTCGGCCAGACGTGCTTCGCGCCCGGCGAGACCAAGTGCACCTACGGCACCGGCGCGTTCCTGCTGATGAACACCGGGACGAAGCCGGTGCGGTCGGAGAACGGGCTGCTCACCACCGTCGGCTACAAGATCGGCGACGAGCCGGCCGTGTACGCGCTGGAGGGCTCGATCGCGATCACCGGCGCGCTCGTCCAGTGGTTCCGCGACGGGCTCGGGCTGATCACCACGGCGCCGGAGATCGAGACGCTCGCCCGGACGGTGAGCGACAACGGCGGCTGCTACATCGTCCCGGCGTTCTCCGGGCTGTTCGCGCCGCACTGGCGCAGCGAGGCCCGCGGCATCATCGTCGGCCTGACCTCCTACATCACCAAGGGGCATCTGGCGCGGGCGGTGCTGGAGGCGACCGGCTGGCAGACCCGCGAGGTCGTGGACGCGATGAACCGCGACTCCGGGCTCAGCCTGAAGGAGCTGAAGGCCGACGGTGGCATGACCTCGGACAACCTGCTGATGCAGATGGTCGCCGACATGCTGAACGTGCCGGTGGCGCGGCCGATGGTGGTGGAGACCGTCTCGCTCGGCGCCGCGTACGCCGCCGGGCTGGCCGTCGGCTACTGGGCGGGCCTGGAGGGGCTGCGGCGCAACTGGCACCGCGCGGCCCGCTGGGTCCCGGCGATGGACGCGGGCCGCCGCGACCACGAGTACGACAACTGGAAGCGCGCCGTGGAACGCACCTTCGACTGGATCCGGGCGGGCGAGGAGCCCGACGACGCCCCTTGAGCACGCGCCGCGTCAGATCCGGTTCCGCTCGACGAGCTGCTTGACGATCACGTTGCGCTGGATCTCGTTGGTGCCCTCGCCGACGATCATCAGCGGGGCGTCCCGGAAGTAGCGCTCGATGTCGAACTCGGTGGAGTAGCCCGCGGCGCCGTGGATCCGGACGGCGTTGAGGGCGATCCGCATCGCGGCCTCCGACGCGTAGAGCTTGGCCATGCCCGCCTCCATGTCGCAGCGCTCGTCGGCGTCCAGCCGTCCGGCGGCGTCGAGGGTGAGCAGCCGCGCCGCGCGCAGCTCGGTGGCCATGTCGGCGAGGTAGTTGCCGACGGACTGATGCTTCCAGATCGGCTTGCCGAACGCCTCGCGCTCCTGGGCGTAGCGGACGGAGTCCTCCAGCGCGGCCCGGGCCACGCCGAGCGCGCGCGCCGCGACCTGGATCCGGCCGACCTCCAGACCGCGCATCATCTGCGCGAACCCGCGGCCCTCCTCGCCGCCGAGCACCGCGTCCAGCGGCGCCTCGTAGCCGTCGAACGACAGCTCGCAGCTCTCCACGCCCTTGTAGCCGAGCTTCGGCAGGTCGCGGGAGACGGTCAGGCCCGGGCCCTTCTCGACGAGCAGGATGCTGATGCCGCGGTGGCGGGGCTCGGCGTCCGGGTCGGTCTTGCACAGCAGCGCGACCAGGCCGGACATGCGCGCGTTGGTGATCCACATCTTGGCGCCGTCGATCACGTACCGGTCGCCGTCACGGCGCGCCGTCGTGCCCATCGACTGCAGGTCGGAGCCGCCGGACGGCTCGGTCAGCGCCATCGTGGCGCGCAGCTCGCCGGTCGCCATCCGGGGCAGGTACCGGCGCTTCTGCTCCTCGGTGCCGAAGACCGCGAGCAGGTGCGAGACGACCGTGTGCCCGCCGAACGCGCCCGCGAGCGACATCCAGCCGCGCGCCAGCTCCTCGGTGACGAGGGCGTAGCAGGCTTTCGAGACCGAGACCTCGCCGTACGGCTCGGGCACGGCGAGCCCGTAGACGCCCAGCTCCTTCATGCGGGCGATCAGGTGCTCGGGGTAGGCGTCGGCGTGCTCGAGGTCGCGGGCCACCGGCCGGACCTCCTTGTCGACGAAGTCCGCGACGACCTCGACGATGGCGCGCTCCTCGTCGCTCAGCGTGAACACGGCTGCCATCCTCCTCGAGCCCTGGCGCCGGCGGGCGCCTTTTCATATATTTGATTTGAAAACAATCGTTGTCAACTTCGAGCGGCCGGGAATCCGGCTACGGGACCCGGGGAGAAGCGCCCGTCTCCTACATAATGTTGGGGATCACGCAGGCGCACGGGGAGACGATGACAGTGCCGATTTCCGGCGGCCGGGCCCTCGGCAGGCGCCGCCAGCTCAGCGACGAGGTGGCCGCCTACGTCCGCGAGCTCATCATGTCCGGCCAGGTCAGGCACGGGGAGTTCCTCCGGCTCGAGCGGATCGCCGACGACCTCGGGATCAGCGTCACCCCGGTCCGCGAGGCGCTGCTGTCGCTGCGCGGCGAGGGCTTCGTCACGCTGGAGCCGCGCCGTGGTTTCATGCCGGCGCCGCTGTCGCGCCAGGACGTCCAGGACCTGTTCGAGGCGCAGGCGTACTTCGCCGGCGAGCTTGCCTCCCGCGCCGCCGAGAAGATCACGCGGGACGAGCTGGAGGCGCTCGACCAGACGCAGCGGCTGCTGGAACAGGCGTCCAAGGCGGCGGACGCCGAGGGCATCGAGCGGGCCAACCACCAGTTCCACCGGGTGATCAACCTGTGCGCCGACTCGCCGAAGACGGCGTGGCTGCTGCAGCTGGTGGTGCGGTACGCGCCGCGCCGCTTCTACTCCAGCATCCAGGGCTGGAGCCAGGCCTCCGTCGACGACCACCAGCTGATCCTCGCGGCGCTGCGGGCCGAGGACGCCGAGGCCGCGCGCGGCGCGATGCGCGCGCACATCCGGCACGCCGGGACGCTGCTGGTCGTGCACCTGGAGGCGCAGGGGTTCTGGGCCGGCCAGGCCGGCTGACCGGGGGTCGCCCCTTCCCCGGGTCGGCCTCTCCCCATATCGTATAAAAAATTGCCAGGGAGGGATCGATGGACGACCGGGACTCCGCAGCACCGCCCGCCCCCGCGCGCGGATCGGCGGCGGACGCGTGACCGCCGCCGACGACGAGGACGCCGGCGACGTCGTCGAGGCCGCCGACCACGCCGCGACCCGGGTCCTGACGCTGAACCGGCCCGGCGCGCGCAACGCGATCGACATCCCGGTGCGCCTGCGGCTCCTGGACGAGCTGCGGCGCGCCGCCGACGACCCGGCCGTCCGCGCGATCGTGCTGACCGGCGCGGGCGGCACGTTCTCGGCGGGCGGCGACCTGCGGTCGATGGAGGGCGCCGCTCCCGGCGAGGTCCGCGAGCGGCTGGCGCCGGTGCACCGGGCCGTCCGGATCATCGCGACCTGCGGGACACCGGTGATCGCGGCCGTCGAGGGCGCCGCCGCCGGGCTCGGCGTGTCCCTCGCCGCGGTCTGCGACCACGTGGTGGCCGCCGAGGACGCCCGGTTCGTCGCGGCGTTCGGCAAGGTCGGGCTGGTCGCCGACGGTGGGCTGCTGTGGACGCTCCCGCAGCGCGTCGGGATGGGCCGCGCCAAGGAGATGCTCGTGTTCGGCCGCACCGTGCCCGCACTGCGCGCCTACGAGATCGGGCTCGCCGACTCGCTCGCCCCGCCGGGCAAGGCACTGGACGCGGCGCTGGAGCTGGCCGCCGAGGCGGCGTCGCTCGCCCCGCTGTCGGTCGCCGCCGCCAAGCGGCTGCTCGCGCGCGCCGACCACAGCCTGAAGCGGCTGCTGGAGGCGGAGCGGGAGGAGCAGGCCGCGCTGTTCGGCACCGCCGACTTCGCCGAGGGCCGCGCCGCGTTCGCCGAGCACCGCGCCGCCCGTTTCGAGGGCCGTTGAGCCGCCGGCCCCACGACTTCTTCGCGCAGGCGTCTGATCCGGGAGGAAATGGAACGTGAGCAGGCTGCAGCAGACCTACGGGCTGACGGACGAGCAGCGGGAGATCGTCGCGACGGTGCGGGCGTTCGTCGACAAGGAGATCCTCCCGGTCGCCACGGAGCTGGAGCACGCCGACGCGTACCCGCAGGCCATCGTGGACGGGATGAAGGGGCTCGGCCTGTTCGGCCTGATGATCGGCGAGGAGCACGGCGGGCTCGGCGAGTCGCTGCTGACCTACGCGCTGGCGGTGGAGGAGCTGTCGCGCGGCTGGATGAGCGTGTCCGGCATCGTCAACACCCACTTCATCGTCGCCTGGATGATCACCCACCACGGCACCCCGGAGCAGAAGGCGCACTACCTGCCGAAGATGGCGACCGGCGAGATCCGCGGCGCGTTCTCGATGTCGGAGCCGGGCTGCGGCTCGGACGTCTCGGCGATCAGGACCCGCGCCGTGCCGGACGGCGACGCGTACGTGATCGACGGCCAGAAGATGTGGCTGACCAACGGCGGCTCCGCGAACCTCGTCGCCACGCTCGTCAAGACCGACCCGGACGCGGGCCACCGCGGCATGACGACGTTCCTGGTCGACAAGACGCCCGGGTTCGGGGAGGTCGCGCCCGGCCTGACCGTCCCCGGGAAGATCGAGAAGATGGGGTACAAGGGCGTCGACACGACCGAGCTGATCTTCGACGCCTACCGGATCCCGTCCGCGCAGATCCTCGGCGGGACGCCGGGGCGCGGCTTCTACCAGATGATGGACGGCGTCGAGGTCGGCCGCGTCAACGTCGCGGCCCGCGGCTGCGGCGTCGCGCGCCGCGCCTACGAGCTGGCCCTCGACTACGCGCGGCGGCGCGAGACGTTCGGCAAGCCGATCGCCGAGCACCAGGCCGTCATGTTCCGGCTCGCCGAGATGGCGACGAAGGTCGAGGCCGCGCACCAGATGATGGTGATGGCGGCGCGCCGCAAGGACTCCGGCGAGCGCAACGACCTCGAGGCGGGCATGGCCAAGTACCTGGCCAGCGAGTACTGCAAGGAGGTCGTGGAGGACGCCTTCCGCATCCACGGCGGCTACGCCTACTCCAAGGAGTACGAGATCGAGCGGCTCTACCGGGAGGCGCCGATGCTGCTGATCGGCGAGGGCACCGCCGACATCCAGAAGATGATCATCGGCCGCCGGCTGCTGGAGGGCTGAGGCGCAGATGCTCCCCCTCGAAGGCATCACCGTCGTCGCATTGGAGCAGGCGGTGGCGGCGCCGTTCGCCACCCGGCAGCTCGCCGACCTCGGCGCCCGCGTCATCAAGGTCGAGCGCGTGGACGGCGGCGACTTCGCCCGCGCCTACGACGCGAACGTGCGCGGCGGGCTCGGCACCCACTTCGCCTGGCTGAACCGGTCGAAGGAGTCGGTCGCGCTCGACCTCAAGCAGGACGAGGGGCGCGCGATCCTCGCCGAGCTGGTCGCGGGCGCGGACGTGTTCCTGCAGAACCTCGCGCCCGGCGCCGCCGCCCGCCTCGGCTTCGGCGCGGAGGAGCTGCGGGCCCGTGACCCCCGGCTGATCGTCGTCGACATGTCCGGATACGGGACGCGCGGCCCGTACCGCGACAAGCGCGCCTACGACATGCTCGTCCAGGCCGAGGCGGGGCTGATCTCGGTCACCGGCACCCCGGAGACGCCGGTGAAGGCGGGCTCCCCGCTGGCCGACATCGCCGCCGGGATGTACGCCTTCTCCGGGACGCTCGCGGCGCTCGTCCGGCGCGGCACCACCGGCGAGGGCGCGGCGATCGAGGTCACGATGTTCGACGCCGTCGCCGAGTGGATGAGCCAGGCGATGTACACGACCCTCTACACCGGTTCGGTGCCGCCGCGGACGCGGCTGAGCCACCCGGTGATCTCCCCGTACGACGCCTACCCGACCGCCGACGGGGTCGACGTCGTCATCGGCGTGCAGAACGACCGCGGCTGGGCGGCGCTGGCGAACGGCGTCCTGGACCGTCCCGACCTCGTCACCGATCCCGAGTACGCGACGAACCAGGCGCGGGTCCGCAACCGCGAGAAGGTGGACGCGATCGTCTCCGGTGTCACGTCGGCGATGGGCCGCGAGGAGCTGCTGCGGCGGCTGGACGAGGCGGGCGTCGCGAACGCGTCGCTGAACGACACCCGCGGGCTGATCGCGCACCCGCAGCTCGCCGAGCGCGACCGCTGGCGCGAGGTCGGCTCCCCGGTCGGGACGATCCGGGCGATCCGCCCGCCGGTCACGTTCGCCGACGCCGAGGCGCGGATGGACCCGGTCCCGGCGCTCGGCGAGCACACCGAGGCCGTGCTGCGCGAGCTGGGCCGTGACGGCGCGGCGATCGGGCGGCTGAGCGAGTCCGGGACCGTGCGGCTGCACGCGGCGGCGCCGCCGGCCACCTGAGCCGCACGGTCCCGGCATCACCTCCCTCCGCGGATCACCACGGCTCCGCCGAGGCGACGGCGATGTGCGGGCGGCCGGTGATCGGATGCGCGCCGATGTGGGCCCGCACGCCGAACACGTCCGCGACGAACTCCGGCGTCAGCACCTCCAGCGGCGGCCCGGACGCCCGGACGCGCCCGTCCTGCAGCACGACCACCCGGTCGCAGTAGGCGGCCGCGTGGTCGAGGTCGTGCAGCGCGGCCAGCACCGTCAGCCCGAGCGACCGGACCAGGTCGAGCAGGCCGAGCTGCGCGCGCACGTCCAGGTGGTTGGTCGGCTCGTCGAGGATCAGCAGCGGCGCTTCCTGCGCGAGGGCCCGCGCCACCAGCGCGCGCTGCCTCTCCCCGCCCGACAGGGTGGAGAACAGCCGGCCGGACGCGTGCGCCAGCCCGACCCGCTCCAGCGCGTTCGCCACGACGGCGCGGTCCGCGGCGTTCTCGCGTTCGAGGACGCCCTTGTGCGGCGACCGTCCCATCGCGACGACCTCGGCGACGGAGAACTCGCCGCCCAGGTCGCCGTGCTGGGTGACGACCGCCCGCCGCAGCGCCGCCCGCCGCGCCCGCATCCGCCACAGGTCGTCGCCGTCCAGCGACACGACCCCGGCGGACGGCCGCAACGACCGGTACACGGTGCGCAGCAGCGTCGACTTGCCGCTGCCGTTCGGGCCGATGAGCCCGACGAACGCGCCGGGCTCGGCGACCAGGTCCACGTCCGACACGATCGCGGTGCCGTCGATCTCGGCGGTGACGCCCGCGATGTCCAGCCGCATCAGCCCGCGCCTCCCGCACGCCGCCGCAGCAGCCACAGGAAGAACGGCACGCCGAGACCGGTGGTGAAGATGCCGATCGGCAGCTCGTTCGGCCGGTCGGCGGTGCGCGCCGCGATGTCGACCGCGACGAGGAACACCGCGCCGCCGAGCGCCGCGACCGGCAGCACCCGGCGGTGGTCGGCGCCGACGAGGAAGCGGGCGGCGTGCGGCACCATCAGCCCGACGAACCCGATCCCGCCGACCACGCCGACCGACGTCGCCGTCAGCAGCGACGCGACGACCAGCAGCGCGATCCGCAGCGCCGGCACGGACGCGCCGAGCCCGGCGGCCGCGTCGTCCCCGGCCAGCAGCGCGTTCATGCTCCGGCCCTGGAGCAGCAGGAACAGCGTGCACGCCGCGATGACGGCGGCGGGCACGCCGAGGTCGGACCAGGTCGCGCCCGCGACGCTGCCCATCAGCCAGAACATCAGGCCCTGCAGCTCCGACGGGTCGAGCCGCAGCTGCACGAAGCTCGTCGCGGCCGAGCACAGGTACCCGACGGCGACCCCGGCCAGCACGAGCCGAGAGTCCAGCAGCCGCCCGCCGCGCTGCGCGAGCGCGTAGACGGCCAGGACGCTGAGCGCCGCGGTCGCGAACGCCGCGCCGGTCACGCCGAGCCCGCCGAACGCCGTCGCGCCGAACGAGACGACCAGCACCGCGCCCAGCGACGCCCCCGCCGAGACGCCGAGGACGTACGGGTCGGCGAGCGGGTTGCGGACGAGCGCCTGCAACGCCACGCCGGCGACGCTCAGCCCCGCGCCGACGAGGGCCGCGACCAGCACGCGGGGCGTGCGGATCTCCCAGATCACCTGGTCGCGCAGCGGGTCCGGGGACGCCGCGCCGGTGAGGTGGGAGGCGACGACGCGCCAGACCGCGCCGGGCGGCAGGTCGACCGAGCCGATGGTGATGCCCGCGACCGCGACGGCGGCGAACGCGGCGGCGAGCCCGGCGAGCAGGACGGCGACCATCCGGCCCGGCACCAGGTGCGGGCCGCGCCGCCGCACCGGGCGCTCGGCGATCGCGCTGCGCTCAGCCATTGCCGTGCACCGCCTTCGCGAGCTTCTCGACCGCCCAGGCGTTGAGCGGTCCGAGGAACGCGCCGTCCGCGACGGTCGCGTACGAACCGGTCTTGGACGCCTGCCACTGCGGGTACTCGGCGAACAGCTTGCGCGCCTCCGCGGCCGGGTCCTCGGACGGGGTGAAGGCGCCCACGGCGAGGACGTCGACCTGCGCCATGGCCAGCTGCTCTTTCGTGAGCGTGGCGGTGACGTCGCGCGACCGCCCGGCGAACGCGTTGACGCCGCCGGCCGCCCTGATCACCTCGTCGGTGATGCGCCCCGTCATGACGGCGGGCAGCCCGGCGGCGTTCATCATCGACATGCCGGGATAGACGATCAGCACCTTCCGCGCCGGCTTGCCGGCGACCCGGGCCCGGACCGCGTCGACGCGCCGCCGCAGGGCCGCCGACACGTCCGCGGCCTTCCGCTGGACGTCGAAGACCCGGCCGAGCAGGGCGAGGAAGTCGTACGACGACGCGATCGAGATCCGCTCGTACGCGCGCTTCTCGGCGGCCGACGCGCTCGGCTTGCCGTAAGCGCAGTTCACCGGGTTGACCAGGGTGTTGATCCCAGCGGCGGCGAGTTGCTCGCGGGTCGCAAGGCCGCGCTTGGCGTCGAACCCGCCCGACCACGTGGAGATCACGAGATCGGGCCTGGCGGCGAGGACCTGCTCGGCGGGCACCTCGAAGTTCCGGTTCATGGTGAGCCCGCCGGTCGGCAGCGCCTTTACGGCCGCGACCATCGACGGGTCATCCGACACCCCGTACGACTGGGCGTTCGCGAGGACGTGGCCCTGCAGCCCGAGCAGCACGAAGCTCTCCGACTCGGCCACCGACGTCCCGTTCAGGATCAGCACGCGCCGCGGCGGCCCGGTGAACGTCACCTTCTGCCCGCAGTTGCGGATGGTCAGGGGGTAGGTGGTCTTGCCGGGGGCGCCGGTCGGGACGTCGGACGCCTCGCCGGCGGGGGAGCCCGAGCACGCGGCGGCGCCCAGGAGCGCCCCGGCGGCCAGCGCGCACAGCGCGGCACGCCGGGACGGCTTGCCTTCGAACATGGGAGTTCCTTGTTTCCGGTGGTCATCAGGGCATGGCGAAGGCACGCCGGACCGACCGCGCAGTACGGCGCGGTCAGGCGGCGGCGTGCAGGACCACCGGGGGAGGCCCGCGGCGCCGGACGGCGCGGGCGAGCAGGACGCCGCGGCGCGGCGCGGGGTCGTCCGCGACCACCACCGGCCACGGCGGACGGTGCGCCGCGGCGGGCGCCCGGACGATCAGCCGGGCGAGGACGACCGCGAAGACCGCCCCGTACAGCCACCACAGGGCCCGCTCGGCGTACGCGAGCAGGACCGAGGCCGCGAGGGCGGCGGCCGCGTGGCCCGCCAGCATCGGCGGGCCCATCGCGAGACCGGGCCCCGCCATCGGCTCCGCGCCGGGCGCCATGTGGTGGGCGGGGGACGACGCGGACACGGTGAACGCGAGGTGGAAGGCGACCTGCGCCCATCCGATGACGGCCAGGATCCGCCGGAACGACATCATCCGCCCGGCGAGCCCGACGCACAGCGCGCCCACCACCCCGCCCGCGGCGAGGATCGCCGGGAGCGGCGGCAGGCAGCAGGCGCCGCCCATGACGTGGCCGGCGAGCGAGAGCAGCGCGCAGGCGGCGGCGAGGAAGCCGCCGCGCGCCCAGCGTGCCGCCGTCCCCGAGCCGATCACGTGGCCAGCCTAGAGCCGGGTCTCGGGCACCCGCCGCCGCCCCCGGCGATCACGACCCCGCCGCCGGATATCGTGGGCGGCATGGCCAGGACGACCCCCGCCTCCGCCCCCGACCGCCGCCGCGAGGAGATGCGCGACTTCCTGCGCACCCGCCGCGCCCGGCTCACGCCCGCCGACGTCGGCATGCCGGACGCGGGCCGGCGCCGGACGCCGGGCCTGCGGCGCGAGGAGGTCGCCGTGCTCGCCGGCGTCGGCGTGTCCTGGTACACGTGGCTGGAGCAGGGACGCGACATCAAGGTGTCCGGCGAGGTGCTGGACGCCATCGCCCGCGCGCTCCGGCTCGACGCCGCCGAGCGCGAGCACCTGTACCTGCTGGCGGGGCTGAACCCGCCGCGGCGCGAGGCGGGTCCCGCCGTCCCGATCACGCCGGAGCTGCAGCGGGTGCTGGACGCGTGGTCGCCGCGGCCCGCCTACGTCCGGGACCGGCACTGGAACTTCGTCGCGATCAACGACGCGGCCCGCGCGGTGTTCGGGTTCGGCGACACCGACCACAACTGCCTGGTGTCGTTCTTCACCAACGCCCGCTACCGCGAGATGCACATGGAGTGGGCCGCGGCGGCGCCGGACGTCGTCGCCCGCTTCCGCGCGGACGCGGCCCGGTACCCCGACGACCCGGAGTTCGGCCGGATCGCCGACGACATGATCGCGGCCAGCCCGGAGTTCGCCGAGCTGTGGCCCCGGCACGAGGTCAGCTCGGCCATCCAGGCGGTGAAGGGCGTCCGGCATCCCGAGGCCGGCGAGATGGTCTTCGAGGGGACGCTGCTGCCGCTCGCCGACCGTCCCGGCACCCACCTCGTGCTGCAGAACCCGCGTCCCGGCACCGGCACTCTGGAGCGCCTGGAGCGGCTGATGGCGCGGCGCGGGCTGGCCGCGGCGAGCTGATCCGCGCCCCGCGAGGGTGGTGGTGGCAGACCCAGGATGAGCGGAGTCTGTCTGCCCCTCCGGCGGTCCGGCACGATCGTTCCCGAAGGAACCGGATGAAGGGAACGGCCGTGAGGAATCGTGATTTCGCAGGTACGCCGGTCGGCGCGGTCGGCCTCGGCTGCATGGGCATGAGCTGGGCGTACACCGAGTCCGAGCGCGATGACGACGCGTCGGTGGCGCTGATCCGGGAGGCGCTCGACATGGGCGTCACGTTCCTGGACACGGCGCAGCCCTACGGCGACGGCCACAACGAGACGCTGGTCGGGCGGGCCCTCGCCGGACGCCGCGACGAGGCGGTGCTCGCCACCAAGACGGGCCTCGTCGTGGAGTCGCTGGCCACGCGGAAGATCGTCCGGAACGGGCGGCCGGAGCACGTCAAGGCGTCCGCCGAGGACAGCCTGCGCCGCCTGGACACCGACGTGATCGACCTCTACTACCTGCACCGCGTCGACCCGGACGTGCCGCTCGCCGACACCTGGGGCGCGATGGCGGAGCTGGTCGCCGAGGGCAAGGTGCGCCGGCTCGGCCTGTCGGAGGTCAGCGTGGCGCAGGCCGCCGAGGCGCACGCGATCCACCCGGTCGCGGCGGTCCAGTCCGAGCTGTCGCTGTGGACGCGCGACGCGCTGGGGCAGCCGGGGACGCAGGCCGCCGGCGACGGCGTCGGCACGGTGTCCGGCGCGGTCTCCGGCGCGGGCGATGCGGGCGACGTGGTGGGCTGGTGCGCCGCCAACGGCGCGGCGTTCGTCCCGTTCTCGCCGCTCGGCCGCGGGTTCCTCACCGGGACCGTCACCGCCGCCGACTTCGAGGATGGCGACTTCCGCGGCGCCAACCCGCGCTTCCAGGAGGAGGCGCTGAAGGCCAACCTGCGGATCGTCGACGTCGTGAAGGCCGTCGCCGAGCGGCACGGCGCCACCCCGGCGCAGGTCGCCATCGCCTGGACGCTCGCGCAGGGCGAGCACGTCATCCCGATCCCGGGTACGAAGAAGCAGCGGTACCTGCGCGACAACGCCGGGGCCGCCGACCTCGACCTCACCGAGACCGACCTGGCCGAGCTGGACGCCGTCCCCGCGGCCGTTGGAGGGCGTTACTGATGAAGGCCGTCACCATCCCCGCGTTCGGCGAGGCCGACGTGCTGCGCGTGGACGAGATCAAGGTCCCCGAGCCGGGACCGGGGCAGGTGTCCATCGACGTCGCGTACGCGGGCGCCAACTTCGCCGAGGTGCTGTACCGGCGGGGCGTCGTGGACGTGCCGCTGCCGTTCGTCCCCGGGATCGAGGTGTCCGGGCACGTCCGCGCGGTCGGGCCCGACGTCGAGGGCCTGCGTCCCGGACAGCCCGTCGCCGCGCTGACGATCGTCGACAGCGGCGGCTACGCCGAGGTCGTCGTGACGTCCGCGGACCTGGTCGCGCCGCTGGACGGCCTCGACCTGGGCCTCGACGTCGCCGCCGCGATCCCGTCCAACAGCACGACCGCGTTCCTCGTCCTGGACCGGGCGGCGCGCATCGAACCGGGCGAGACCGTGCTCGTACACGCCGCCGCCGGCGGCGTCGGCAGCCAGCTCGGCCAGGCCGCCCGGCAGCTCGGCGCGGGCCGCGTGGCCGGCACCGTCGGCGGCCCGGCGAAGATCGAGACGGCGCGCGGCTTCGGCTACGACGACGTCGTGCTCCGCGACGAGCTGCCGGACCGGGTCGCGGACCTCACCGGCGGGCGCGGGTTCGACATCGTGGTGGACATGGTCGGCGGCCCGGCGCGCCGCACCAGCCTCGACGCCCTCGCCCCGATGGGCCGGATGATCGTGATGGGCAACGCGTCCGGCGCGGACGACGTGGGCGTGTCCGCGAACGAGCTGTGGTTCACCAACAAGTCCGTGTCGGGGTTCAACCTCGCCGCGTTCTCGGCGGCGTTCCCGGCGGACGCGGGCCGGGCGCTGCGCCGCGCCGTGGCCGCCGCGGCCTCCGGCGACCTGCGGCTGCAGGTGGAGGAACTGCCCCTGGAGCAGGCCGCGGAGGCGCACCGGCGCATCGAGTCGGGCGCCACGACCGGCAAGCTCGTCCTCGCGGTGCGCGGCTGACGCTCACACGGCCGTGACCAGCCACGCGGTGCCCCGCAGCCGGACGCCGCCGGGCGTCTCGAACGGGCGGGCCGCGTCGGCCAGCGCGGCCCGCGCGCGCCCGGTCGCGGCTTCGTCCAAGGCGCCGCCGAAGGCGCTCCAGGCGAGGACGAACGAGGCGGCCGCCTCCGCGTCCGGCCCGAGGACGATGGACGTCTCGACCGGTTCGGAGCGGACGCCGGCGAACCCGGCGGCGCCGAGGACGGTCGCGATCCGGTCGGGCCGGGACAGCGAGTGCACGTCGGAAGGGGGCGCGTCCGCCATCGCCGGGGGCATGGCGGCCGCGACGATGCCCGGCAGGTCGTTGCCGCCGGGCGGGCCGACGGTCGTGAACACCAGCCGTCCGCCCGCCTTCAGGGCCCGGTGCACGTTGCCGAAGGCGGCCACGGGGTCGCGGAAGAACATCATGCCGAACCGGCTGATCGCGACGTCGAACTCGCCTCCGGGGAACGGATGCGTCTGTGCGTCGCCCGCCTCGAACGCGACGTTGCCCAGGCCCTCGTCGTCGGCGAACGCGCGGGCCTGGGCGAGGAGGGGCTCCGAGATGTCGTTGCCGAGGACGCTCCCGCGCGCGGCGAGCCGTGCGGCGCGCCGCGAGGTCGCGCCGTAGCCGCAGCCGATGTCGAGGACGCGCCCGGCGGGCGGGATGGCGGCGGCGGCGAAGAGGGCGGCGTCGTACCCGCCGCTGATCACCTCGTAGCGGGCGGCGTCGGCGGCGCGGTCGGCGGATTCCACGGTCATGCCTTCCGCGCCGGGGCGGGCGCCTCGGCGGCCAGGGCGAGCAGTTCGTCGACCGACCACTGGTCGTAGGCGTGCTCGCCGTACTTCGCCGCGACCAGGCGTCCGTCCGCGCCGATAAGGAAGTCGCCGGGCAGGCCCAGCCGGCCGCCGGTCGGGTGGGCGGACGGCGTGCGCTCGCGGCCCCGGAGCACCCGCCACGTCTTGATGACCGAGGACCGGACGAGCGGGCCCCACACGCGCGGGTCGAGCAGCGCCCGGCGCGCGGACTCGACGCCGAACTCGGCGTACAGCCTCTTCGCGGGGTCGCCGACGACGGGGAACGGCAGGCCGTTCACGTGCTCGCGCAGCTCTTCGTCGGTGGAGTGGAACACCACGACCTCGCGGATCCCGGCGGCCTCGACCTCGGCGTGCCGGACGACGAACGAGCGCAGGTGCAGGTTGCAGATCGGGCAGCCCGCGAACCGGCGGAACTGCAGGTGGACGAGGTGGGCGGGGTCGGGGACGGGGACCGGCGGGCCGCCGACCGGGGTCAGCTCGCAGGCCGGGACGTCGGATCCGGGGGCCAGGCGCATGCGTCGCTCCTTTAAGCGTATGGCGTACACCTACGATCGTAAGCGTATGCCGTACGCTGTCAAGCGCCATGCCTCGACCCCGCTCGCTCACCCAGGCCCAGGTCGCCGCCGCGGCGCTCGCCGTCATCGACCGGGACGGCCTCGCCGGGCTGTCCATGCGCGCCGTCGCCAAGGAGCTCAAGCTCAGCACGATGGCGCTGTACCGGTACGTCCGGGACCGCGAGGAGCTGGAAGGCCTCGTCATCGACCTGGTCTACGCCGAGGTCGATCCCGCGCCGCCGCCCGCCGGGCCGTGGGAGGCGCGGATCGAGACCATGGCGCTGCGGCTGCGGGACGCGTTCGGCGCGCACGCGGCGATCATGCCGCTGACGCTCACGCACCGGCACGACTCGACCGGCTCGCTGTGCTGGGGGGAGACCGTCGCGGGCATCCTGCGCGACGCCGGCATCACCGGGCCCCGGGCGGCCGTCGCGCTGCGGGCGGTGATCGCCTACATCATCGGCGCGATCCAGCTCGAGCACCTGGGCCCGCTGGAGGGGGAGGGGACCCTCGTCATCGCCGCGCTCCCCGAGGACGAGTTCCCGAACATGGCCGAGACCGCGCGGCACGCCCGCCGGATCGGCCCCGACGAGGAGTTCCGCGGGGGACTGGCGGCCGTGCTGCGCGGCCTCGGGAGCGCCTAGCTAGCGCACCAGCAGCGACTGCTGCGCGGCGATGGCCTCGACGGCCTGCGCCACGATCCCGTCGATCAGCTGCGCGCAGCTCGGCAGGTCGTCGATGACCCCGACGACCTGGCCCGACGCCATCACGCCGAGGTCGGGACGGCCGTCCACCATCGCCGCCTTCAGCAGCATCGGGGTGTTGGCCGCCATGAGGACCTGCGACCAGGACAGGTCCTTGCCGTGCTTCATCGCCTTCCCGTCGGCGATCATCGCGCGCCACGACATGCCGGACAGCTTCTTGAACCGGGCGCCGTTGCGCAGCGCCCGGACCAGGCCGCTGATCCGCCCGGCCGACTCCAGCTCGTCGACCAGCTCGCTGCGCAGCACCCGGTGCGGCATCCCGTCGACCTGGCGGGTCACGACCGTCTCGCCGGTCTCGAGGTAGACCTGCTTGACCGCGTCCGGCACCGAGCTGTCGGAGGTCAGCAGGAACCGGGTGCCCATCGCCACGCCCGCCGCCCCGTAGGACAGCGCGGCGGCCAGGCCGCGCCCGTCGAAGAAGCCGCCGGCCGCGATCACCGGGATGTCGACCGCGTCCACGACCTGCGGGAGCAGCAGCGTGGTGGCGACGGCGCCGGTGTGCCCGCCGCCCTCGCCGCCCTGCACCAGCACCGCGTCCGCGCCCCAGCCCGCGACCTTCTCCGCGTGCCGCCGCGCGCCCACCGACGGGATCACCACGAGGCCCGCGTCCTTGAGCTTGGCGATCAGCTCCCGCTTCGGCGCGAGCGCGAACGAGGCGACCTTCACGCCCTCCTTGATGAGGAGGTCGATGCGGTCGCCCGCGTCCCCGGCGTCGGCCCGCAGGTTGACCCCGAACGGCGCGTCCGTGCGGTCCTTGACCTCGTGGATCGCGTCCGCGAGCTGGTCGAGCGTCATCGTCGCCGACGCCAGGATCCCGAGGCCGCCCGCGTTCGCCACGGCGGTGACCAGGCGCGGGCCGGCCACCCAGCCCATGCCGGTCTGGACGACCGGGTGCCGCACGCCCGCCAGCCGGGTCAGCGGGGTGTCGAGCCGCTGCTCCATCAGGCCGGGACCTCTCGCTCGCGCAGGCCCTTCGGGTCGAGCACCTCGCGCATGACCCGCAGCTCCTCGTCGTCCGGAAGGCGCGTCTGCGGAACGTCGCCCGGGACGGCCAGCTCGAATCCGGTCGCGGCCACGACGTCGTCGACCGTGACGCCGGGGTGGACCGACCGGAGCCGCATCCGGTGGTCGGGGGTGTCGAAGTCGAGCACCGCGAGGTTGCTCACCACGGCGCGGATCTCGTGCGCGCCCCGGTCCCAGCCGACGCCGCTGACGAAGTCGACCTTGTCGGTGAACACCCGCGCCGAGTGCTTCGGCACCCAGTAGCTCGTCGGGTTCAGCAGCGTGTTGCCCGGCCCGCCGCGCGACCCGAGGAGCTGCCGCGCCGGCCGCTCCCAGTCGCCGATGCACGAGATGTTGGTGTTGCCGTACCGGTCGATCTGCGACGGCCCCATCACCACGTGCCGCCGCGCGTTCAGCACCAGCCACAGGTGGTCGCGGAACGGCAGCCAGCCCTCCGCCACCTCCGCCGTGCGGCCCAGCGGGACCGGCTCGGCGCTCAGCGTCGGCCCGCCGTCCGTCGTCAGCAGGTCCGGCTCGAACGTGGCCCGCGCGAGCCGCGAGCCCAGCATCGGCACGAACCCGGCGACCGCCGCCGCGACGATCTCGCCGTCGCCGCGGAACAGCTCCGCGCAGGCGACCGCGCAGACCTCCGCCCTCGTCACATCGCTCATCGGGATTCCTCCTGCCAGGTCCGGACGGCGTCCTGATAGGCGGCCTCGTCGCCGGACAGGAACCGGTCGCGGAACGCCGCCCACGCCTCCGGGTCGGCGGCCGACTTCGCGTACAGCTTCTGGAACGCCTCGTCGCGCCGGTGGTCGGGCTCGCAGTCGGTGAAGTGCGCCCCGTTCGGGGTCTCCACCACGCCCGTCACCTGCGCCCGGCTGATCAGCATCGACTGCGGCGGGCCCTCCTTGGCGAAGTCGGCGGTGTCGACCAGCCGCTCGCAGGAGACATAGGTCCGGTCCGCGGCCTTGGCGAACAGGTCGTCCATGTACGGGTCGGCGCCGAGGTACTGCGCGTTGCCGCGCGCGTCGGCGCGGTTCATGTGGATCAGCGCCGCGTCCATCTTCAGCGCCGGGACGGCGACGAGCTCCTGCCCGTCCTCGTACGGCGACCGGACCGTCTTCAGCTCCGGGTTGACGCGCATCACGTCCGAGCCGAGCCCGACGGGGGTGGGCAGGAACGGCAGCCGGTGCGCCGCCGCGTACAGCCCGAACATGAACATGCCCTCGTCGTACTCGGTGAGCTCGATCGCCCCGGTCTGGCGCGCCTGCCGGAAGTGCGGCTCCAGCGGGATCGAGTCCATGGTCACGAACGCGGTGACGAGGCGGCGGACCTTGCCCGCCGCGCACAGCAGCCCGACGTCCGGCCCGCCGTAGGTGATCACGGTCAGGTCGGTGACGTCGGAGCGGCACAGCGCCCGGACGAGCGCCATCGGCTTGCGCCGCGAGCCCCAGCCGCCGATCCCGACCGTCATGCCGCTCTCCAGCGACCCGACGACCTCGTCGATGGTCAGTACCTTGCTCACTTCGCCCCCTTGGCCACGAAGGCGTCGCGGTGCTCGTCGCCCGCGCCCATGAGGTTCAGCTCGAACGTGAAGCCCTGCTCGTAGCGGTAGCTGCGGCGGACGTCGACCGGGTCGATGCCGTTCAGCGACTCCTTGGCGCGGCGGATCACGTACTTGTCCTTCGCCGCGATGTTCCCGGCGACCTCCAGCGCCTTGGCGCGCAGCTCGTCCTTCGGGACGACCTCCAGCACCGAGCCGTGGTGGTGCAGCTCGGCCGCGGTCACGTTGCGGCAGGTGTAGACCATCGCGCGCATCAGGTGCTGCGGGACGAGCCGGGCCAGGTGCGTCGCGGCGCCGAGCGCGCCCCGGTCGACCTCGGGCAGGCCGAAGAAGGCGTCGTCGGACGCGACGACGATGTCGGCGTTGCCCGCGAGGCCGATCCCGCCGCCGAGGCAGAAGCCGTGCACCGCGGCGACGACCGGGACCTCGCAGTCGTAGACGGCGGCGAACGCCGCGAAGCAGCCCCGGTTGGCCCCCACCAGCGCGGTGTGGCCATCGGTCCGCTGCATCTCCTTGATGTCGACGCCCGCGTTGAAGCCCCGGCCCTCGGCCCGGAGCACGACGGCGCCGACCTGCGGGTCGCGGCCGGCCGCGAGCACCGCGTCGGCCAGCTCGAACCAGCCCGCGACGGTCAGGGCGTTGACCGGCGGCGCGTCCACGACGATCTCGGCGACCCCGTCCAGGGTCGTGGTGGAGACTCCCATGCGCTACCTTTCCACCAAACATTTGTTAGAACAGACCGTAGCAGAGGGGCTCGGAGGAGGCGGGATGTCACTGACGCTGGACCTGGCGGGAAGGACCGTCGTGGTCACCGGGGGCGTGCGCGGTGTCGGCGCGGGGATCAGCCGCGCCTTCCTGGAGGCGGGCGCCGACGTGATCGCGGTGGCCCGGCGCGAGCCGGACGCGCTGCCGGAGAGCGGCGGCCGCACGGCCTCGTTCGCCTCCCTGGACGTGCGCGACGGCGACGCCGCGGAGGCGTTCGCCGCCGGGCTCGACCGGGTGGACGTGCTGGTCAACAACGCGGGCGGCGGGCCGTTCCTGCCGCTCACCGACGGCCCGCTGCGCACCCATCTGAAGATCCTGGAACTGAACCTGACCGCGCCGCTCATCATGGCGCGCGCACTGCGCCCCTTGATGCCGGACGGCGGCTCGGTGATCAACATCGGCAGCGTCAGCGGGGTCCGGCCGTCGCCGGGCACCGCTCCCTACGGCGCCGCCAAGGCCGGGCTGCACAGCCTCACCCAGTCGCTCGCCGTGGAGTGGGCGCCGCGGGTGCGGGTCAACACGCTGATCCTCGGCATGATCCGCACCGAGCTGGCGCACCTGCACTACGGCGACGAGGAGGGCGTGCAGGCCGTCGCGCGGACCGTCCCGATGGGCCGCCTCGGCGACCCGTTCGAGGTCGGCGCCGCCTGCGTCTACCTCGCCTCCGACCTCGCGTCCTACATCACCGGGTCGCAGATGCTGATGCACGGCGGGGGAGAGCGCCCCGCGTTCCTGGACGCCGCCACCGTGAACAAGGAGGAGTCGCGATGATCTGCAAGGACCGCGTGGTCGCCGTCACCGGAGCCGGGCGCGGACTCGGCCGCGCACACGCGCTGGAGTTCGCCCGGCAGGGCGCCCTGGTCGTGGTCAACGACCTCGGCGTCGCCCGCGACGGCACCGGCGACGCGTCCGGCGGCCCCGCCCAGGACGTCGTCAAGGAGATCGAGGCGCTCGGCGGCCGCGCCGTCGCCAGCACCGACGACATCGCCACCGACGCCGGCGCCGCCGCGCTCGTCGCCACCGCCGTGGACGCCTTCGGCCGCCTCGATACCCTCGTCAACAACGCCGGGTTCCTGCGCGACCGGATGCTGATCAACCTGTCCGAGGACGAGTGGGACGCGGTGATGCGCGTCCACCTCAAGGGCCACTTCCTGCCGCTCAAGCACGCCGGGCAGTACTGGCGGGCCGAGAGCAAGGCGGGCCGCGCCGTCGACGCCCGGGTGATCAACACCTCGTCCGGTGCGGGCCTGCTCGGCAGCGTCGGCCAGGGCAACTACTCGGCCGCCAAGGCCGGCATCGTCGGGCTCACCCTCGTCGCGTCCGCCGAGCTCGGCCGGTACGGGGTGAACGTCAACGCGATCGCGCCCGCCGCCCGCACGCGGATGACCGAGGAGGTCTTCGCGCAGACGATGGCCGCGCCCGCCGAGGGCGAGTTCGACGCGATGGCGCCGGAGAACGTGTCGCCGCTGGTGGTCTGGCTCGGCTCCGCGCAGTCCAAGGACGTCACCGGCCGCGTCTTCGAGGCCGAGGGCGGCAAGATCTGCGTGATGGACGCCTTCCGGCACGGCCCCACCGCCGACAAGGGCGCCCGCTGGGACCCGGCCGAGGTCGGCGACGTCGTCACCGGCCTGCTCGCCAAGGCGCCGGCGCCCGAGCCCGTCTACGGCGCCGGCTGACCCCCTCGCCCGCGCCCGGCCGTGGCCGGGCGCGGCCGGTTCCGGTCGCGAACCTCGTGAAACCGTCCTGACCTGCCACCATTCCGGATAACGGCGGGGGACGGGGGACGGTCGTGTCACCGAACCGGTACGGGGTGATCACGCGTCGTAGTTGCCAGGGGACTTCCCCGGACGACGCGAAAGGCAGGGGGTGCCGCCATGGCTCCTGAGGGTCCGCCGCCAGGGGGCGCGCCG
>NZ_WBMR01000087.1 GCF_008923365.1 Actinomadura montaniterrae | reverse complement strand
CCTCGCCGCCGCGCCCGGCACCGCCGCGCTCTCCGGCGCCCCCGCCACCGCCGCGCTCTCCGGCGCCGCGCTCGCGGGGGCCACGGTCGCGCAACCCGAAGCGGCCGAACCGGACGCCGCCCAGCCCGGCTCCCCCGGCGCGCCGGAGACCCCCGGTCAGGGGCGCAGCCGCAGCCAGGTCGGCATCGCGCTGACCAAGGTCAGCCCGAAGCCGCTGAAGGCGAACTCCACCCTCGACATCCGCGGCACGGCGCAGAACCGGTCCGGGCACGCGATCGGCGGGGTGACCGTCCGGCTGCGCTACGGCCGGCAGCCCATCACCAACCGCAGCCTGCTCGACCAGTACGCCGGGATGACCGCGAACCAGCTCCCCGTCGCCGGCAAGGCCCAGCAGATCCCGCGGGCGGACGCCTCCGGCGGGCGGCAGGACTGGCAGTTCAAGCTCCCCGTCTCGGCGCTGAACCTGGTGCCGCCGGGCGCCACGCCCGGCGTCTACCCGGTCGGCGTCGAGGTCCTCAACTCCGCGCAGCAGGTCGTCGGCGGCGTGACGACGTTCGTCACGTTCATGCCGAAGCAGACGCACTTCAAGCCCGTCGCGGTCGGCTGGGTGCTGCCCCTCGCCGACCAGCAGCACCGGGCCGGCGACTCGGTCTTCCTCGACGACCGGCTCGCCGGGGAGGTGGCCGGCACCGGACGGCTGAACGACCTCGTCGGCGCGGCGGCCGCCAACCCGAAGACCCCCGTCACCTGGGCGGTCGACCCGGCGCTCCTCGACGACGTCCAGCAGATCGCGCAGCACGACTACCACGTGCTGACGCCCGGCGCGAAGACGTCGACGAAGACGGTGAAGAAGAGCGCCGCGGCGGGCGCCTGGCTGACGGCCCTGCGCAACGCCGCGAAGGGCGACCACCGCTACTTCACGCTCCCGTACGCCGACCCCGACGCCGTCGCGCTCGCCCGCAACAAGACGACCGGGCCGATCGCGACCGCGTTCGACCCGCGCAACACCCGCGTCGCGTCCGACGTCATCGGGCGCGCGCCCGACGCGCGCTACGCGTGGCCGCCGTACGGCGTCGCCGGCCCCGACACGCTCGACGCGCTCGCCAGGTACGGCCTCAAGGGCGGCGGGTCGTTCCTGATGAGCGACCTGCAGTTCGGCGACCTGCCGGCGGGCGAGCCGGCGAACGCCGCCAGCGCGATCCAGACGGCCCACCAGGGCACCCGCAAGACGCTGATCTACGACTCGGGCCTGAACGACATCGTCAGCGCGAACTCGCGGGCGCCCGGCGGCGCGGTGCTGACCGAGCAGCGGTTCCTCGCCGAGACCGCGGTGATCGCCGGCGAGGCGCCGAACGTCCAGCGCACCCTCGTCATCGCCCCCGACCGGAACTGGAACCCCGCCCCCGGCCTGGCCGGCGACCTGCTGAAGTTCACCAAGGGCGCGAGCTGGCTGCGCGCCACCGGCCTCGACAAGATCGAGCGGACCCGCGCGCAGCCCCGCGAGCTGCGCGCCTACAACGACGAGTACCAGAAGTACGAGCTCGGCGCCGCCTACCTCGACCAGGTCGCCGCCATCGCCCGCCGCGCCGCCCGGTTCCGCGCGATCATGACGGAGCCGATCGGCATCTCCTACGAGCGGGCCCTGCTGCGCGTCCAGTCGGCGTCGTGGCGGACGAGCCCGTCCCGCGCCCGCAACGCCAGGATCGAGCTGTCGGACGAGGTGGACCACGAGATGGCGCGGGTCCGCATCGTCACGACCAAGAACCGGCGGGCGAACATGGCGGGCAGCTCCGGCAAGCTGCCCGTCACCGTCAAGAACACGCTGCACGGCCAGGCGGTCCGGGTGCGGCTGGTCGCGACGTCCGTGAACACCGCCAAGCTGCAGCTCGGCAAGCTCGACAAGGGCGAGGACGTCATCGACCTGCGGCCGGGGGAGCAGGTGCAGCGCTGGTTCCCCGCGCAGGCGGCGGGCAACGGCAACTTCGACGTCCGCCTGGAGTTGCGGGACCCGGGCTCGGGCAGGGTGTTCAGCAGCGCCACCATCACGGTCCGCACCACGGGTTACGGGCGGCTCTCCCTGCTCATCACCGGTGGCGGACTTGCCGTACTCTTCGTGGGCGTCGGAGTGCGGGCCATCAGAGCGAGGCGCCGCCGGAAAGCGGAGGCAGCCGGTGACGGGTCGACCGGAGTGGGACCAGCAGAGACCGGAGAACCGGGGAACGGATTCCCCGGTCCCGGGTTCCCCGGGTCAGGGTTCCCGGGGTCCGGCTTCCCAGGGTCCGGAGTACCGCCCGCAGGGGCCTCCGCCGCAGAGCCCTCCGCCGCAGGGTCCCCCGCCGGGCCCGCGGCAGGGCCCTCCGCAAGGCCCCCCTCCGGCGCGTCCGCCGCAGGGATATCCGGCGCGGCCGGGTTCCCCGGGGCCGCAGGGCCATCCGGTCCGGCCGGAGCAGGCGCCTCAGGGGTACCCGGCGCCGGGCCGGCAGCCCCCGTATCCCCCTCAGCCTCCCCGGCAGCCGCGCCATCAGCGGCCCCCGGCGCCCCCGCAGGTCCCGGGGCGGCCGGCGGCGCAGAACCCGCCGGGCCGCCCGGCCCCGGAGCCGACGGGACGGCCGCGCACCGCGGCGAACATCGCGGCCGAGACCGCGATTGACATCCCGCTCCCCGGCGGGGGCGGCCCCGTGGGCGAGACCGTCGTGGACGTCCCGCCCCCCGCGGACGGCGGCGGCGAGGCCGCGTCCGGCGGCGTGCTGCGCTCCGGCGCGATCATGGCGATCGGGACGCTGGTGTCCCGCGTCACCGGCTTCCTGCGCACGGCCGTCATCGTCGCCGCGCTCAGCACCGGCCTGCTCGCGAACGCCTACAACACCGCGAACACGATCCCGAACCAGATCTACGACCTGCTGCTCGGCGGCATCCTGACCAGCGTCGTCGTGCCGCTGCTGGTCCGCGCGAAGGAGCGCGACCGCACCTACGGCGAGCAGTACGAGCAGCGCGTCTTCACGCTCGCGGTCATCGGCCTCGCGGTCCTGACGGTCGTCGCGGTGATCGCGGCGCCGCTGTTCATCGACGTCCTCGCGGGCAGCTACAAGGGCGACCAGCGGCACATCGCGGTCATGTTCGCCCGGTTCTTCCTGCCGCAGATCTTCTTCTACGGCGTCGGCGCGTTCGCCGGCGCGATCCTCAACACCCGCAACAGCTTCGCCGCCCCGATGTGGGCGCCGATCCTGAACAACATCGTCGTGATCGGCGTCGGCGGCGTGTTCCTGGCGATGGCGTCCGGCAAGGTCGACCCGTCGAGCATCTCCGACACCGAGTTCCTGGTGCTGGCCGCCGGCACGACCGGCGGCATCGTGCTGCAGACGGTCGCGCTGTGGCCGTCGCTGCGCCGCGTCGGGTTCCGCTGGCGGCCCCGGCTGGACTTCCGGCGCGGCGAGGTCGGCCAGGTCGGCCGGATGGCGGGCTGGACGCTGCTGTACGTCGTCGCCACGCAGGCCGGGCTCGCCGTCGTCACCGCCCTCGCCAACCGGGCCGGCGACCTCGGCCACGCCAAGGGCCTCGGCGACGGCTACGGGTACACCCCGTACTTCACCGCCTACCAGATGTTCCAGCTGCCGTACGCGATCGTCGGCGTCTCGGTGATCACCGCGCTGCTGCCCCGGATGAGCCGGTTCGCCGCCGAGGGGAAGGTCGCCGACGTGCGGTCGGCGTTCTCCAGCGGGCTGCGCCTCTCCTCGGTGATCATCATGCCGGCGGCGGCGCTGATGCTGGTGCTCGGCCCGGAGATCACCACCGTGCTGTTCGCGCACGGCAACACGCACGCCTCCGACGCGCTGGTGATCGCCCGCGTCATGCAGATGTTCGCGATCGCGCTGGTGCCGTTCTCCACCTACCAGCTGATGCTGCGGGTCTTCTACTCCTTCGGCGACACCCGGACGCCCGCGCTGATCGGCGTGGTCTCCGTCACGGCCAACATCATCCTGGCGTTCGCCGCGTACAACCTGCTCAGCGTCAAGTGGATCGTGGTCGGCATGGCCGGCGGCTACGCCGTCACCAACGCCGTCGGCACCTTCGTGTGCTGGCTCGTGCTGCGCCGCAAGCTCGGCGGCATGGACGGCCGCCGCATCATCGGCGGCCACCTGAAGCTGCTGGTCGCGATCTGGCCGCTGATCGGGTTCGCGTACGCGGTGCACGCCGTCGCCGACGCCGCGCTCGGCACCGACACGCTGGGCCCCGCGCTGATCACGCTGGTCGTGGGCGCGGGCGGCGGCGGGCTGCTGTACCTGGTGTTCGCGAAGCTGCTGCGGGTCGACGAGGTCCAGGCGACGATCGCCACGTTCGCGCGCAGGTTGCCGGGCGGACGCCGGTAAGTCGTGGCAAAGTGAGGGGGACGCGCCCGGATCACGCCGCCATTCCCGTGTTCGAACCACTACCATGTGGGGGACTACGGCTTGCGGGCTGACACCCTGGGGAACGCAAAGAGGAGGGTCGGAGGCGTAAGCTGCCACGCCACGAACATGGGATCTGACCACCTGCGCAGGACGTTGCCGTGAGCACGTCAGTGATCGAACCCGGCACGCGTCTCGCCGGCCGCTACCGGCTCGAGGAGCGCATCAGCGACTCGGGCGGGTCCTCGCTCTGGAAGGCCATCGACGAGATCCTGGCCAGGGCCGTCGCCGTCCGCACCTTCGACCCCGAGTTCCCCCGCGTCGGCGAGGCGGTCACCTCCGCCCGCGCCGCCAGCCGCCTCACCGACCCCCGCGTCACCCAGGTCTTCGACGCCGACGACAGCGGCGAGAGCGCCTACGTCGTCAGCGAGTGGGTGGCGGGCGAGACGCTGGAGCAGATGCTCGCCAAGGCCCCCCTCGAACCGGGCCGCGCCGCGACCCTGCTCTACGAGGCCGCCGAGGCGATCTCCGCCGCGCACGCGGCCGGGCTCGCGCACCTCTGCCTGTCCCCGCGCGACCTGGTCTGGACGACCGGCGGCACCGTCAAGCTGCTCGGCGTCGCCACCGACGCCGTGCTCCGCGACCGCTACTCCGACGAGCCCGCCGCCGAGGACGTCCGCGGCCTCGGCCGGATGCTGTACGCGGCGCTCACCGCGCACTGGCCCGGCGACGAGGACGGCTCCGGCCTGCCCGCCGCGCCCGCGGGCGACGACGGCGTCCCGCAGGCGCCCCGGCAGGTGCAGGCGGGCATCTCGCACGCGATCGACGCGATCGTCTGCCGCTGCCTCGGCATCGGCGCGGCCGAGCCGATCACCGAGCCCGCCGAGCTGGCGAAGGCGCTGCGCGGCGTGCCGCGCACCCCGCTGCCGCTGTTCGCGGGCCTCGGCACCGCCGCGCCGTCCCCGCGTCCGGCGGCGCCGAAGCGTCCCGCGACGCCGTCGACGGCCGCGACGACGCAGCCGCACCAGCCCCCCGTGCAGGACCCGACCCGTCCCGCCCAGCCTCAGGACGCGCGCGGCCCGGGAAGGCGCGGGCGCGGTGCGCACGCCCAGCACGGCCAGCACGCGCAGCAGCACGCCCAGCCGGCGCCGTCCGGGCAGGTCCCGCCGCCGCGCGGCCGGTACGACACGCCCCCGCCGGCGCCTCCGGGCAACGCCACGACGGTCGCGGCGCACGCCCGCAAGCCCGCCAACCGGGCGCTGCTCGGCATCGCCGCCGCCGCGCTCACCGTCATCGTCGGCCTCGGCGCCTGGGCGCTGTCCGGCGGCGGCTCCGACGGCGACAAGGGCGCCGCGGGCAAGAAGACCGACCAGGGCCAGAAGAGCCAGCCGCCCAAGCCCGCGACGGTGAAGCTGAAGATCCAGGACGCGTCCGCCACCCAGAGCCCGGCCGACCAGCACCCCGACGGGACCAGCCGGAAGAACCCCTCGGCGGTCATCGACGGCGATCCCGGCACGGTGTGGGAGACCCAGACCTACACGTCCGAGCAGTTCGGCAACTACCTCAAGGCCCTCGGCGTCACGCTGACCCTGGGCACTCCGGCCAAGGTGTCGACCATCAAGGTCAGCTGCCCGGTGTCCGGCGGCACCCTCCAGGTCAGGATCGGCAGCTCGCGCGCCCCGGGCGCCATGAAGGCGATCGGCGAGCAGTCCTGCAGCCGCGGCGAGCTGACCTTCGCGGCGAACCCGGCCGTACAGGGCCAGTACGTGCTGGTCTGGTTCACCCGGCTGCCCGCCGGCCTCAAGGGCAAGCTCAACGAGATCTCCGTCAACGGGACGGCCGGCTGACCGCGCCGCGCGCGGGCCGGCGCCGGCCGTGTCCGCGGGCGGCCCGGAGCGCCGCGACCTGTGACGTGAGCTGCCCGTTGTCTGTATCGTGCCTGTGAGCATCCATGTCCCCTCGCCCCCAGGAAACCGTGGTGACCACCCGAGCAGCCGCCGCCGGTCGCAGCCGCCCGGCACCGGCAGGGCGGCCCGTACGAGAAAGCGGTCGCTCATGACGTCGGTGAGCATGCGTCGAGTCGACGAGGTCCCCGACAAGGAGCTCCTCGCCCGGCACGCCCAGGGGGACCCGCACGCCTTCGCGGAGCTGGTGCACCGGCACCGGGACCGGATGTGGGCGGTCGCGCTGCGCACCCTCGGCGACCCGGAGGAGGCCGCCGACGCCCTGCAGGACGCCTGCCTGTCGGCGTTCCGCGCCGCCGGCCGGTTCCGCGGCGACGCCGCCGTCACCACCTGGCTGCACCGGATCGTGGTGAACGCCTGCCTCGACCGGATCCGCCGCAAGTCCGTCCGCCCGGCCACCCCGATGGGCGACGACGCGACCTTCGACGCCGTCGCGCCGAAGATGCCCGACCCGACCGACGCGCACGGCGTGTCGCTGGACGTCCGCACCGCCCTGGAGCAGCTGCCGTTCGAGCAGCGCGCCGCGCTCGTGCTGGTCGACATGATGGGCTACTCCGTCGACGACGCCGCCGAGGTGATGGAGGTCCCGCCCGGGACGATCAAGAGCCGGTGCGCGCGGGGCCGCGCGCGGCTCGCGCCACTTCTGACCCACCACCGGAACCGACGCGACTCCAAAAACGTCGGAGGTGTGGAAGGAGGTGGCATGCCCAAGTGAACCCCGCACATCTTGACTACGACATCCTGGCCGACCTGGCCGAAGGACTGCTCGAAGACGACCAGGCCGCCTCCGTCAACGCGCACCTCGAATCCTGCGCCGAGTGCCGGGACCGCTCCGCCGACCTTGCGGACGTCTCCCGGATCCTGGCGGAGGCGCCCGCGCCGTCCATGCCGCCCGAGCTGGCCGAGCGCATCGACACCGCCATCGCGGCGGAGTCGATGCACAACGCCACCGTGGTGAGCATGGAGCAGCGGCGCGGAAGGCGGCATTGGCGGATACTGTCCGCCGCGGCGGCGACGATCGTCGTCCTCGGCGGCGGAGCGACGGTCGGCAAGATCGCGCTGGACGGATCGGACGGCAGCGGCAGCCAGGCGTCGACCCCGCCGCAGGGCGACAACGCGCGGCGCCTGTCGGCCGGCGCGGCGCCGCACGGGGCCGCGCCGTCGGAGTCCGCGCTGGCCGCGGGTGCCTTCAAGGTCACCCGCAGCGGCACCGAGTACCGGGCCGGCGAGATCTCCGGCCAGATCGGCCGGCTGCTCGGCAAGGGGCAGGAGCTGCGGCTCCAGGGCGTCCCGCCGACCGCGCAGATGTCCGGCTGCGTCACCGGCGTCGCCCACGGCCGCACGCCCGCGCTGGTCGACCAGGCCAGGTACGACGGGCGGGCCGCGACGGTGATAGCGCTTCCGGGCGACCGGGACGGCAGCTGGGACGTCTGGGTCGTCGGCCCGGACTGCAGCGCGCAGGACCCGCACGTGCTCGAGCACGAGCCGGCCTGACCCGCCCGTCCGAGCGGAGTCCGGGGGGCGGCTTGGGGACCCGCCCCCGCGGCGCCTGGGATCAGCGGCGCCGTTTCTTGGCGGGAAGCGACCGCGCGTAGGAGACGCCGCGGGCCACCCACCGCCCGACGTCCCCGGCCTCGTCGGCGGCGTCGGCGTCGACGTGCAGCCAGCCGTGCATCTCCCGGCCGCCCATGACCATCGGGCGCACCCGGTCGCCGTCCTCCAGCTCCGCGGCGTCCCGCGGGTCCGTCCGGACCAGCAGGCCGCCCTGCCTGCTCGCGGCGACCGCCATGTTCCCGCCGACGAGGAAGGCCAGCCCGCCGAACATCGGCCGCTCGGTGACGCCTTCCTCGCCGGCCGTCAGCTCGCGGACGAGCTCGGCGAGATCCCGGTCATATGCCATGGCCGGATTATGCTCCGGGCCCCCGACGGTTTACCGCCGCTACCGCCGCTACCGCCCGCTACAGCGACGCCAGGAAGTCGAGGGCGATCGTCCAGGCGCGCTCGGCGGCCTCCGGCTCGTAGTCGGCCAGGTCCGGGTCGGTGAACAGGTGCCCGGCGCCGCGGTAGCGGAAGACCTCCACGTCCGCGCCCGCCTTGCGCATCCGCAGGTACCAGGCGTTCAGCCAGTCGACCGGCTCGTAGGTGTCGGGGTCGGCGACGTGCAGCTGCACCGGGATCTCGGTGGACGCGTCGTCGGGCAGGTCGGACGTCCCGTGCATCAGCAGCAGGCCGCGCGCCGCGTCGTCGCCGAGGGCCAGGTTCTGCGCGATCGACCCGCCGAGCGAGAACCCCGCGTACACGAGGCCCTCCCCGCCCAGCAGCGGCGCCGCCGCCGCGACCGCCCGGCGCAGCAGCTCGTCCCGGCCGATCTCCTCCTTGATCTCGACGCCCTCGTCCGGCGTGTCGACGACCCGGCCGCCGTACAGGTCGGGGACGGTCACGTCGTGCCCCGCGGCGCGGAGCCGGTCCGCCGCCTGGTGTACGGCGGGACGCAGCCCGTACATCGAGTGGAGAAGCAGAATGCGTGCCATGGTCACCACCCTATGGCCGTCCCGACCGGCCCACGGGCCGTCCGGGCGGCGGTCCGGGAGGGGTCGGCGGCGCATTGCGGGGCAGGTCACGGGACGGGCCGCGCGTGCCGGGAATCCCCTGGCCCTAGGATCGGTTGACGCGACTGGCAGGCCGTGCGGTGAGGCCACCGAAGGCCAAGAGGAGAGGCGCACAACAGTGAGCGACGTCCGTAACGTCATCATCATCGGCTCGGGCCCCGCGGGCTACACGGCCGCGATCTACGCGGCCCGCGGCGACCTGAAGCCGCTGCTGTTCGAGGGGTCGGTGACCGCCGGCGGCGCGCTGATGAACACCACCGACGTGGAGAACTTCCCCGGCTTCCCCGACGGCGTCATGGGCCCCGACCTGATGGACAACCTGCGCAAGCAGGCCGAGCGGTTCGGCGCCGAGCTGGTCACCGACGACGTCACCGAGGTCGACCTCGCCGCCGACCCGAAGGTCGTCAAGGTCGGTGACGAGACGTACCTGGCCAAGTCGGTCATCGTCGCGACCGGGTCCGGGTACCGCGAGCTCGGCCTGCCGGACGAGAAGCGGCTCTCCGGACGCGGCGTCTCCTGGTGCGCCACCTGCGACGGCTTCTTCTTCCGCGAGCAGGACATCGCCGTCGTCGGCGGCGGCGACACCGCGATGGAGGAGGCGATCTTCCTGACCAAGTTCGCCCGCTCCGTCACCGTGATCCACCGCCGGAGCGAGCTGCGCGCCTCCAAGATCATGCAGGACCGGGCGTTCGCCAACGACAAGATCCGCTTCCTGTGGGACAGCGAGGTCGTGAAGATCGACGGCGAGGACCGCGTCACCGGCGTGCAGGTCCGCAACGTCACGACCGGCGAGCAGAGCCCGCTGGAGATCACCGGCCTGTTCATCGCGATCGGCCACGACCCGCGCAGCGAGCTGTTCACCGGCCAGCTCGAGACCGACGCCGACGGCTACCTCCTCGTGGACGCCCCGACCACCCGGACGAAGATTCCCGGCGTGTTCGCCTGTGGCGACGTGGTCGACCACATCTACCGTCAAGCCATCACCGCGGCCGGCAGCGGCTGCTCGGCGGCCATCGACGCCGAGCGCTGGCTCCAGGACCAGGACGCCGCGGAGACCGTCCCGCAGGCCTGACCGGGGCCCGCGGACGACCCGACCGCACGGCCCGCACACCCGGTCCGGCGCCCGTGACCCGCGCCGGACCCGCTCACCGAAGGAGACACCATGAAAGCCGTGACCGACGCCGACTTCGCCTCCGAGGTCCTGGACAGCGACAAGCCCGTCCTGGTCGACTTCTGGGCCGAGTGGTGCGGCCCGTGCCGGATGGTGGCGCCGATCCTGGAGGAGATCTCCCAGACGCACGGCGACAAGCTCGACATCGTCAAGCTGAACATCGACGAGAACCCGCAGGTACCGGCCCAGTACGGCGTCATGCAGATCCCGACGATGAACGTCTACAAGAACGGCGAGGTCGTCAAGCAGATCATGGGCGCCAAGCCGAAGGCGGCCCTGCTGCGCGACCTCGCCGAGTTCATCTGACCGGTACCGCACACGAACCCGCTCCCGCCTCCCGCGGTGGCGCGTAGGAGAACGGCCCGCATCCCGTCCGACGGGATGCGGGCCGTTTCGTTTGTTCCGTAGGCGCGCGCAGTGTGTGCTCGAGGGGCCGTCCGTGTGTGCGCGGCGCGGGGCTGTGCGCGCGCGGGGCGCTCAGACGGTCTCAGACGGGACGCAGCGCGCCCTCCGGGGTCATGGAGCCCAGCAGCCGTTCCAGGGCGACCTCGACGTCCTCACGCCACGACAGGGCCGACTTCAGCTCCAGCCGCAGCCGCGGGTACCGGTGGTGCGGGCGGATCGTCTTGAACCCGACCGACAGCAGGTAGTCGGCCGGCACCATGCAGCCGCCCTCCTCGTCCTTCAGGTCCCCGAACGCCTCGATCGCCTTCACCGCCCGCCGCGTCAGGTCCTTCGCGACGCCCTGGACGAGCATCCGGCCGAGCCCGCCGCCCGCGAACTCCGGCAGGATGTGCGCCGTCATCAGCAGCACCGCGTCCGCGCTCACCGGGCTCGTCGGGAACGCCACCGACCGCGGCACGTACAGCGGCGGCGCGAACATCACGAACCCCGCCGGCACGTCGTCCACGTACGCGATCTTGCCGCAGGAGCCCCACTCCAGCAGCGTGGAGGAGATCCACGCCTCCTTCTCCAGCGCCGCGCCGCCGCTCGCCTCCGCCCGGTCGCGGCTCACCGGATCCAGCTCCCAGAACACGCAGCCGCGGCAGCGGTGCGGGAGATCGTCCAGATTGTCCAGCGTGATGTTGACGAGACGACGCGACACCGGGCCGGCACCCCCTGCTGGCATCCTCGTCCGCCGGGCGAAACCCCCGGCACCGCCGGGACCTTCGGGGCGGAACGCCCACTTGCGCGGAAGTTCCCGGCAACAAACCGGGATCCTCGGGCATCGTATCGGACGGGGGACGAGCGGCCGGGCGGCGCGCCAGGTGCGGGAACCGCCGGATCCGCGAGGTGCGGGGTTCGCCCGATCCCCCCGGAGCCGATGCCGTAACTTTGCGGTCAAGCCAGCCCCACCGGAGGTGCCTCGTGGAACAGCACTCGCGAACCGATGCCTACACCGACCGCTACGCCGCCCGCGCCGCCGGCATGGTGCCGTCGGAGATCCGGGCTCTGTTCGCGATGGTCGCCCGCCCCGAGGTCGTCTCCCTCGCCGGCGGCGCGCCCTACGTGTCCGCGCTGCCCCTCGACGCCGTCGGCACCATGATCGGCGAGCTCGTCGCCGGCAAGGGCGCCGAGGTCCTCCAGTACGGCTCCGCGCAGGGCGACGAGACCCTCCGCGAACTCATCTGCGAGGTCATGGCGCTCGAAGGCGTCCAGGGCTCCGCCGACGACGTCGTCGTCACCGTCGGCGCCCAGCAGGCCCTCGACCTCATCACCAAGATCTTCGTCGACCCCGGTGACGTCGTCCTCGCCGAGGCCCCCTCCTACGTCGGCGCGCTCGGCACCTTCGCCGCGTACCAGGCCGACGTCGTGCACGTCCCCCTCGACGAGGGCGGCCTGATCCCGTCCGCGCTCCGCGAGACCCTCGACCGGCTCCGCCGCGAGGGCCGCCGCGTCAAGTTCCTCTACACCGTCCCCACGTTCCAGAACCCCGCCGGCGTCACCCTCACCACCGCCCGCCGCGCCCAGATCCTGGAGATCTGCGCCGAACACGACGTCCTGATCGTCGAGGACAACCCGTACGGCCTCCTCGGCTTCGAAGGCGAGCCGATGCGGGCGCTGCGCGCCGACGACCCCGACCGCGTCATCTACCTCGGCTCGTTCTCCAAGACGATCGCGTCCGGCCTCCGCGTCGGCTGGGTCCTCGCGCCCCACGCCGTCCGCGCCAAGCTCGTCCTCGCCGCCGAGTCCGCGATCCTCTGCCCGTCGAACTTCTCCCAGCTCGCCGTCCGCGAGTACCTGCTGACGCAGCCCTGGCGCGAGCAGATCAAGGCGTTCCGCGAGATGTACCGCGAGCGCCGCGACGCCATGCTCGACGCCCTCGACCAGCTCATGCCGGACGGCTGCACCTGGACGCGCCCCGCCGGCGGCTTCTTCGTCTGGGTCACCCTCCCCGAGGGCCTCGACGCCAAGGCGATGGCGCCCCGCGCGATCGCCGACCGCGTCGCCTACGTCCCCGGCACCGGCTTCTACGCCGACGGCGGCGGCCGCCGCAACATGCGCCTCTCGTACTGCTTCCCCGAACCGCACCGCATCCGCGAAGGCGTCCGCCGCCTCGCCGCGGTGGTGGAGAAGGAGATCAGGCTGCGGGACACTTTCGGGGGAGTCGAGCACGACGGCCCCGGCGGTGTCCACACCCCGGGCCCGGGCATCGTCTAGCGGATACCACCCGGTTTCGCGTAACCGCGCCGGCTCCCCCATGCTGGGAGCCGGCGCGTTTTCGTAGCCGCTCCTACCGCCAGAAGGGCACCTGCTGTGGAACTCGGGCACGTCGTCGTCCTCGCCGGGGGACTGTCCTACGAGCGAGAGGTCTCGCTCCGCTCCGGACGCCGCGTCACCGACGCGCTGCGCGCCCTCGACATCCCGGTCGAGCTGCGCGACGCCGACGCCACCCTCCTGGACTCCCTCGCCGACGACCCGCCGGACGCCGTGTTCCCCGTCCTGCACGGCGCCGCGGGGGAGGACGGCTCGATCCGCGACGTCCTCGACCTCCTCGACGTCCGCTACGTCGGCGCCCGCGCCGACGCCTGCCGCGTCGCCTGGGACAAGCCGACCGCCAAGTCCGTCGTGCGCCAGGCCGGCCTGCGCACCCCCGACTCCGTCGCCCTCCCCAAGGAGGTCTTCCACGACCTCGGCGCCGCGTCCGTCCTCGACCAGATCATCCGCGGGCTCGGCCTCCCCCTGTTCGTCAAGCCCACCCGCGGCGGCTCCGCGCTCGGCGCGTCCGTCGTACACGAGCCGTCCGAGCTCTCCGCCGCCATGGTCGGCTGCTTCGCCTACGGCGACGCCGCCCTCGTCGAGCGCTACATCGAGGGCACCGAGATCGCCGTCAGCGTCATCGAGCGCCACGGCCACCCCCAGGCGCTCCCCGCCGTCGAGATCGTCGCGCCAGACGGCCGCTACGACTACACCGCCCGCTACGACGCCGGCGACACCGAGTTCGTCACCCCCGCCCGCCTCGCCCCCGACGCCGCCGAGCGCGCCACCGCCGCCGCCGTCACCGCCCACCGCGCCCTTGGCCTCCGCGACCTCTCCCGCACCGACCTCATCGTCGACCCCGACGGCGAGGTCCACTTCCTCGAAATGAACGTCGCGCCCGGCATGACCGAGACGAGCCTCCTCCCCCGCGCCGTCAGCAACGCCGGCCTCGACCTCGGCGAGGTCTGCCGCGACCTCCTCCTCGCCCAGTTCGCCTGACCCGATGTTTCACGGGAAACCCTCACGCCTCCCAACCCCGCCCCAACGTTTCCCGTGAAACATCCCCACCCCCGCCGCACCAACAGCCGGCCCCAGCAACCCCCACCGGAGCCCACGCCCGCTGGGCAACGAAAAGACTCGCCCCACCACACCCAACGGTCGAGCCAACACCCACCCAAACGCCGCCCCGCATCAACAAGCGACCTCACCTCACGCCTTAGTCGCGCACGCAGACAGCAAGACTCAGCGCGGCAAGAAGCACAGAACCACCGCCGCCCCGGCATACGGCGTCACACATCGTGCGCCTCAAAATCCGTGCCACCCACAGGCCAACCCGACGCCCAGCGAGTGCCGATACAGGGGGAGCCTTGTGGCGTCCAGCAGCTCGTCACACACCGCACCATGCGGGGAGGGCCGCCAGTCGTGCGGCGGTCGCTCATGAACGAGTCCCCTGGGCAGCGTTCTGGGGGATGTAGGCGACGGTGTCGGCAGTGTGTTCACGGCCGGGCGCGACGACTGAGTTCGGGGCGTGCCCCAGGGGCGCTGGCTGATGCGAACGACCAAGCTGGCTGATGCGGCGACGGCACCGCTCTGCGCCTCCACGCCGGCGCGCGGCAGGCAGCCGCCGATCACTCGACGGCCTACACGAAACGACACTAGCGATCGGCGCCCAACGGGCGCCTCAGCCGGTGACCGCCCGGCGGCGCGAGGCGCGGGCGAGCATCGACGCGGTCTGTGACCTCTGCGGCGCGGTGGCGGGATGGTCAGCGCAAGGCAGGGGATGGGCGCGGATCGCCCGCACGCCTCATGAGGAGCCTTGCGATCACCCACAAGTCGACCAGCGCGCCGAAGCCTCCCAGTAAGACTCATCGGCGCGAGCCGCGTGCCCGAGGGCATGTTTCACGGGAAACATCGCCGGGGCGGCAGTAGTCGTGTGCCGGTGCGAGTGCTCCAGGCGGAAGCTCGCGAGGGCCGACGGGGTAGATCGCTGGCTGGGGGCGTGGCCCGAGGCGAGGGGGACGGCGAGTGAGCCGCCTGGCGGGCGGATGTTTCACGGGAAACATCGGGGCCGGGAAAGCGAAGCGCCCCGGAAGGTTTCCGGGGCGCTGGAGGCAGAAAAGAGCGGGAAGCCTACGGCTCGTCGGGGCCGTCGTCGGGCGCCATCGACTTGATGATGCGGTCGAGGTCTTCGAGGGTGGCGAACTCGACCACGATCTTGCCCTTGTTGCGGCCCATGTCGACGCGGACCTTGGTCTCGTAGCGGTCGGAGAGGCGGTCGGCGAGCTCCTGGAGTCCAGGGGCGACGGGCTTCTTGCGGCGGCCCTGGCGCGGAGCCTTCGGGGTGTCGTCCACCTCGCGGAGCGCGATCATCTCCTCGACCGCGCGGACGGAGAGGCCCTCCTGGACGATCCGCTGCGCCATGTGCTCCTGCGCCTCGACGCTGTCGAGGGAGAGGAGCGCCCGGGCGTGGCCCGCCGAGAGCACGCCGGCGGCGACGCGGCGCTGGACGGCGGGTGGCAGGTTCAGCAGGCGGAGCGTGTTGGTGATGTGCGGGCGGGACCGGCCGATCCGGGTGGCGAGCTGCTCGTGGGTGGCGCCGAAGTCCTGCAGCAGCTGCTGGTAGGCGGCCGCCTCCTCCAGCGGGTTCAGCTGCTGGCGGTGCAGGTTCTCCATGAGGGCGTCACGGAGCAGATCGTTGTCGCCGGTGTCGCGGACGATCGCGGGGATGACGTCCAGCCCGGCCATCTGGGAGGCGCGCAGCCGGCGCTCACCCATGATCAGCTCGTAGTCGTGCTCGCCGGACTCGGCCCGCCGTACGACGATGGGCTGCAGGAGCCCGACGATGCCGATGGACTCGGCGAGCTCCTCGAGCGCCTGCTCGTCGAAGTGCTCGCGCGGCTGGCGCGGGTTGGGGGTGATGGACGTGACGGGCAGCTCGGCGAAGTGCGCTCCGGCGACCGGCTGGACGTCCGGGGTCGCGGCGCCGTCCTGGCCGGTGCCGTTCGGGCCGCCGGGGAAGCCCGGCCCGCCCAGGGCGCCGGTTCCGCCCGCGCCGGACGGATCGTCCGCCGACGGCGGGGGCGGGGCGGTGGGGATGAGGGCGCCGAGCCCCTTGCCCAGACCGCGTCGCTGCTGGCTCACTTCCTCGCCCCTCCATGGGCCATTTCCGAGGCCGCCTCGCTGTAGGCGAGGGCGCCGCTGGAACCCGGGTCGTACGTCATGACGGACTGCCCGTAGCTCGGCGCCTCGGAGACGCGGACGCTGCGGGGGATCACCGTGTTGAGGACGACGTCGCCGAAGTGGTTGCGGACGTCGTCCGCGACCTGCGCGGCGAGCCGCGTCCGGGCGTCGTACATGGTGAGCAGGATGGTGGACACCCTGAGCTTCTGGTTGAGGTGCGCCTTGACGAGGTCGACGGTGCGGATGAGCTGCCCGAGGCCCTCCAGCGCGTAGTACTCGCACTGGATCGGGATGAGCAGCTCGTCGCCGCCGACGAGGGCGTTGACGGTGAGCAGGCCGAGCGACGGCGGGCAGTCGATCAGCACGTAGTCGAACTTGTCGGTGTCGTAGGCGTCGAGCGCGCGGCGCAGCCGGGACTCGCGGGCGACCTTGGAGACGAGTTCGATCTCGGCGCCGGCGAGGTTGAGCGTCGCGGGCGCGCAGTACAGGTTCGGGATCTCGGGTGCGGCGACGACGATGTCGGCGAGCGCCATGTCCTCGATGAGGACGTCGTAGATGGACGGGATCTCGGCGTGGTGTTCGACGCCGAGGGCGGTGGACGCGTTGCCCTGCGGGTCGAGGTCGACGACGAGCACCTGCGCGCCGTGCATGGCGAGCGACGCGGCGAGGTTGACCGAGCTGGTGGTCTTGCCGACGCCGCCCTTCTGGTTGGCGATGGTGATGATGCGGCAGCGGTCGGGCCGCGGCCATTCGCGTTCCCTGCGGCCGGACATCGCCTTGAGGGCGGTGACCGCTGTTTCATGTGAAACCTTGGCGTCCTTGAGCGCCTCGCGCACGAGTTCTGACTCCCCCTGAGATGGTCCCTGGCGCGGACCCGCCTGCTGAGTGCCGGCGCTGGTCGGCACATAGCCGACGTTCTCCGCGGTACCGGACGTCGTGTTACCCCACATTGCGTGCCCGGAGGGCGCGGCCGCCGGCGGTGTCGCGGCACCGGCGTCCCCCCGCGTCCCCTCGTCGGCCTGCGCGGCCTGGCCCCCGGCGGTCTCCCGCGCGGGCTCCGCGGCGCCGGTCCCGCCCGGGCCGGGCGGCTGTTCGTCGGGGGATTCGTCGGCGCGGTCAGGCCGTCCCAGTCCTGGTCCCGTGCTCATGAAGACCTCTTCCTCGACCTTCCAGCGCGTCGGGGCGCGCTCTGTCGTCGCCCGGCCGCTGCACTCCGGTCCGCCGGCCTGCCGGCGACCACACGGACAAGCGTTGTCGGCGGGTCGACCATACCGCGCCCGACTTGGAGCAGTTCGGTCTCCCGCACCCCGAAACGCTGCAGAACGGGCTCGGCCTCGTCGAGTTCGGCCGCGGCCCGCTCGCCTTTCAGCGCGAGCAGTTCACCGCCGGGGCGCAGCAGCGGCAGCGCCCACTTGGCGAGACGTTCGAGGGGGGCCACCGCGCGCGCCGTCGCCACATCCACCGAGAACTCCTTGGTGACGTCCTCGGCCCGGGCGCGGCGGACCTCGACGTTCCGCAGGTCGAGCATCTCGACGCACTCGTCTAGGAACGTGGTCCGCCGGAGCAGCGGTTCGAGCAGCGTGATCCGCAGGTCGGGCCGGACGATCGCGAGGACGACGCCGGGCAGCCCGGCGCCGGATCCGATGTCGACGACCTGGGCGTCCGCCGGGATCGCCTCGGCCACCACCGCGCAGTTGATCAGGTGGCGTTCCCACAGCCGGTCGGCCTCGCGCGGGCCGATCAGCCCGCGTTCGACGCCCGCGTCGGCGAGGAACGCCGCGTAGCGTTCCGCGACCGGCAGTGTTTCCCCGAAAACCTCGCGTGCAATCCCCACCGTACGAATCGTTCCATAAAACGGCGTGGCGGCGTACACACGCAACGTCCGCGGAGACAACCGCATGACGCTTTTGCGGGGTGGAGCCCGCCGGGGAGGGGCCGCTCCTTGCGATATGGCAAGAACCACATGTCCTGCCGCATATTCGGCGACCGCCGGGTAGAGGGACGGTGTCGCCCCCTTGGAAGGAGCTCCGAGTCATGGGAATCGGAGTCAGTCTCGCGTTCATCGCCATCGGAGCGATCCTCGCGTTCGCCCTCCGCGTGGATCTCGCCGGCGTCGACATCCATCTCGTCGGCTGGATCCTGATCGTGGTCGGGGCGGTGAGCATGGCCTTCACCCTCAAATACACCCGTCCGCGCCGGCAGGCCGGCCGGGTCGTCGGAGCAGACCCCGCATACGGGGACGAGCCGGGCACCGTGGTCCGGGAGGAGCACATCATCGAAGATCCGCCCCCGGCGGGACGTCCTGCCGAGCGGGTCGAACGCGTCGTCGAGCACCCCGCGGACGAAGGGGCGGCGCCGCACGGGCATGTGGCCCAGGACCCCGCATTCGCACAGGATCCGTCGCGCGCCCAGGACCCGGCCGAGGAGAACAACCCGGCCGTCGATTCCGATCCCGTCGACCCGCTCCATGATCCCGCGCCTCGCGAGCGGAGCGTGTACGGACGGACACCGCGCGGACGCCGCTGATCGCGCACCGTTCGGCGGCGCCGCCGCTGCCACCGCCTCGGACTCGTCCGACCGATGGACCAACTCATAGACCAACCCGGTGTGCTTTGGGCGGCGGTGCACACCGGGTCCCAGGGGCCCCGCGCCGGTCAGGGCG
This sequence comes from Actinomadura montaniterrae, assembly GCF_008923365.1. Taxonomy (GTDB): domain Bacteria; phylum Actinomycetota; class Actinomycetes; order Streptosporangiales; family Streptosporangiaceae; genus Spirillospora; species Spirillospora montaniterrae. The sequence goes on along the minus strand of NZ_WBMR01000087.1, from coordinate 17,258 downwards.
CGGGGCCCCGCCCCGTCCACACGCACCCGGTTTCCCCGGCTGTGGATAACAACCCGCTTTATCCACAGGGCCCGCCGTCAGCCGAACGGCACCGGATCGAGTCGAGCACCCCACCAAACCGCCTTAGCCTGCGGCGATGAGCCACCGTCCACCGCTCGGAGAGACGCCTTCCAGGCGGGGAGATCCTGGGGAGGAACCGCACTCACAGCGCGAGTTATCCACAGAACCGTGTTCTGGTTCTCTGGAGGGTGGCGAGCCTTGACCATGGAGGTAGCGGGTCCGCCCCCGGGCGGGAGGGGCCTCTCTTTCAGGCAGCAAACTAGGCAGCGAACTCGCAGCGGATCACCCGGCCCCGGCCATGGGCCGGGCATGCGAACGGCCCCCGCCATGGGGCGGGCATGCGAACGGCCCCGGCGGTCAGGTGCTGCCGGGGCCGTTCGGTGGACTGGCTGTCGGTCGGGGAATCCGTAACCCGCCGGGCGGAGGGACGTCAGGACGGGTGGACGACCACGTAGCGGTCGGGCTCCTCGCCCTCGGACTCGCTGCGCAGGCCGGCCGCCGCCACCGCGTCGTGGACGATCTTGCGCTCGAACGGGGTCATCGGCGCGAGCGGCTTGGACTCGCCGCTCTGCTTCACCTCGTCGGCGACGTCGGTGCCGAGCTTGGTCAGCTCGGCGCGGCGGCGCTCGCGGTAGCCGCCGATGTCGAGCATCAGCCGGGTGCGGTTGCCGGTCTGCCGGTGCACGGCCAGCCGGGTCAGCTCCTGCAGTGCCTCCAGGACCTCGCCGCGCTTGCCGACCAGCTCGTCCAGCGATCCGCCGACCACCGCGACGATGGCGCGCTCGCCCTCGACGTCCATGTCGATGTCGCCGTCGTAGTCACCGATGTCCAGCAGGCCCTCGATGTAGTCGGCGGCGATCTCGCCTTCCTGCTCGAGGGCCTGGACGTCGACCTCGGTGGTGTCGGTCTGGCTCAACGGGGTCTCCTTCTTCGGCGAGGACAGGGGTCCAAACTAGCGCTTCTGGCTGCCGCTGCGCTTGCTGCGCGACTTGCGGGTCGGCTGGTTGCGGACGACCTTCGGCTTGGTGTCCTCCGGCTCGGGCGCGGGCTCCGGCTCCTTCTTGAGCTTGGCCCTGATCCCGGACGGCGCCTGGCCGTTCTTCCCGGCGGCGGCCTTGCTCCCGGCGCTCTTGGAACCCGCGGCCTTCGAGCCCGCGGCCTTCGTGCCGGCGGTCTTGCCGCCCGCCGTGGTCTTCGCGGTGGCGGTGTCGTCCGCCTTCTCGCCGGGCGGAGGGAACCGCTTGTAGATGTAGTGCTGCTGCGCGAGCGTCCAGCTGTTCGACGTCACCCAGTACATGAGGACGCCCAGCGGGAAGCCGAGGCCGAACAGGCCGAACAGCGGCGCGAGGAAGACCATCATCTTCTGCGCCTGCATCATCGGGTTGGCGTCGGCCGCCGCGGCGGGCTGGCGCTTCATGCTGGCCCGGACGGTGAAGAACGTCGTGCAGGAGCTGATCACCACGGCGATGCCGGTGACGACGATCGCGCTCCAGGTCTTGTCGCTCCAGGCGTTCAGGAAGGTGTCGGGGATGTGCGCGCCGAAGATGTTGGCGTGCTGGGCGCTCTGCACCAGGTCCGCCGACATCGCGAACACGCCGTGCCCCGGCTTGGCGTCCGAGATCCGCTTGAGGGTCTGGAACAGGCCGATGAAGACCGGCATCTGCACGACCAGGGGAAGGCAGCCCGACAGCGGGTTCGCGCCGTTCTCCTGGTAGAGCTTCATGACCTCCTGGTTGAGGCGCTGCTTGTCGTTCTTGTACTTCTTGCGCAGCGCCTGAACCTTCGGGTTCAGCTCCTGCATCTTCCGTGAGGCGTGGATCTGCTTCACGAACAGCGGGACGAGGATGAGCCGCAGCATGACGGTCAGCAGGATGATCGAGCCGCCCCACGCCCATCCGCTGTCCTTGGGGAAGACGACACTCAGCCCCGCGTGAATCCACACGATGAGCTGAGAGACGATCTGGTATAGCCAGTCAAGCACCGGGCAGCTCCTTGGGCTCTGCTAGGGCGGGGCCGCTCTCCTTGCGGCCGGAGTTCGAAGAAGCCGCCTTCGCCTTCGCGGTCGGCGTCTTCTTCGGCGGCACCGGGTCGTAGCCGCCGGGGTGGAACGGGTGGCACCGCGCGATCCGGCGGACCGTCAGCCATGTGCCGCGCGCCGCCCCGTGCACCTGGAGGGCCTTGAGGCCGTAGGTGCTGCAGGACGGGGTGAAGCGGCACTGCTGCCCGAGCAGGGGACTCAAGAAGCGGCGGTAGGCGCGGACGAGAAGGATCAACACCGCGGCGACCGGACCAGGGGTGGTCGCCGGGCGCTGGTCGGTGAACGGTTCCCCGTGCCGGTTCCTCATCTCCGCCCCTTGGACGCGGGCCGCAGCAGCCGGTCGAGCGCCGACTCCAGATCCGCGGCCAGCTCGTCTGGGCGCGCCTCGCCCGCGCGGGGGTTGGCGCGCACTACGAGCAGGCTACCCGGTGGAAGCCGGTCCACGTGCCCGCGCGCGAGGTGCCGGAGCCGGCGCCGCACCGCGTTGCGGGTGACGGCGTTGCCGACGTTGCGCGCCACGATGAACCCGACCAGTGCCGGGCCGGCGGCGTCCGCGTCCCCTTCCCCGCGGAGCAGGTGGACGACGACGTTAGGCCGTCCGGCGCGTCGCCCGCGCCGGACGGCCAACGAGAAGTCGTCCCGCCGCCGCATCCGGTGCCCGGACGGCAGCATGAGAGGGGTCGGTCAGACCGCGACGCGGGCGCGGCCCTTGCCGCGCCGCGAGGAGAGGATGGCGCGCCCGGCGCGCGTGCGCATCCGCAGCCGGAAGCCGTGCTTCTTGTGGCGGCGGCGGTTGTTCGGCTGGAATGTACGCTTGCTCACTTTGAGGCTCCAGTGCTGCGGTCGGTTCGACTAGAAAGGCGCGATAGCTCGCATCGAGGGCCCGCGTTCGGTCCCCCGCAGCGGGGGCCCACCCGTGCCGTCCGGACGGACGACCGGCGGGCACGCGTCACCTCCGTCGATGCGACTCGACCTCAGCACGTTACGGGCTACCCGGCCGCCGGGTCAAACGGATCACCGGCCCCAGCGGCGAAACCCGCGCCTCCGGGGCCGTCCGGGTCCGTCCGGGGCCGTCCCGCAAGGCGGTTGGGCGGCGGCCGTTGGTCGGGGCCGGCTTCGTGTTGCGGCGGGCGATCGGCAGGGGTTAAGGTCGTCCCTCCGGGCACGCCGACATTCCTGTGACGATCTGGGATCGCGGTCGGTGTTCCGCCCGCCGGACCCCCGTTGGACAACCGCACGCGCACCGGCCGCCGAGGTGGCCGGAGACCTCCCGTTCCCGCCTTCGCCGAACCTCGCGGCGGAGTTTTGCACAGGGTCCCTCATGCCTATGCACAGCATGTGGACAACTCTGTGGACAACTCGTGAGAGAGTAAGGCTTCCGCGTCGCGGCCGAGCCCCCTGAGGCGGGTCGTGACCCGTGGGAGAGCCGGGCGGTCAGGTACTCCGTTGACCGGAGTTGTGGGGAGGGGACCTTGCGCATGGACGGTCAGGATCTCGGATCGGTCTGGGCCCGGACCCTCACCGCGCTGTCTGAGAGCGATCTGTCCCCGAGCTACCGCGCATGGCTGCCGATGGTCCGCCCGCTGGCCCTGGTGGAGGGGACGGCGCTGCTCGCGGCGCCGAACGAGTTCGCCAAGGACGCGCTGGAGACCCGGCTGCGCAACCTCATCACGCAGGCGCTCTCCCATGAGCTGGGCAGGGAGATCCGTGTCGCGGTGACGGTCCAGCCGGAGCCGCCCGCGGTGCCCGGGCCGGGTCCGGGCGGCGGTTCCCGCGCCGGGTCGGGCGAGCCGCTGCCGGCGCCGGTGCCGGGCGGGGGCCCGCACGAGTCCGCGCCTTCCTCTTATGGCGAACGGCCCCTCGATGACCGCGAGCGCGACCGTGACCGCGACCGGCCCTTCGCGGATCAGCAGCAGTACGGGGACTCTCCTTACTCGGAGCGTCAGGATTACGGCGACCGTCCGTACCCGGAGCAGCCGTACGGCGACCCGGGGTACCGCGCGCCGTCCGAAGTTACCCACAGGCCCGGCCTTCCCGGTGGATATCCACAGGACGACGATGATCGTGGATGGCCGCAGCGTGACAACGACCACGGCGCGCCGTTCCCGCCCGCGCCGCGTCCGCCGGCGTACGGCGCCGGGCCGGGCGGGCGGGGCCCGTCCTCGTACGACCGGGGGAACGTCCCGGGCTTTCCGGGGCGCGGACGTCCGCAGGAAGGGTTCGGCGGTTCGGAGGGCTATGGGGGCGAGCCTCCCGGAAGGCCCCCGCATGCGCCTTCGCATCTCAACGATCGGACGCTCGGCCCGCTGCGTCCGGGGGGGCGCGGCGAACCGCTCGGGCGGGAGTCTCAGCACGGTCCGGGTGAGGCTTCGCTAGGGCGCGACGAGGAGTCGTACAAGACGGAGTTCCCTGGCGCGGAGCAGTCGTACACGGGCCCGGAGCAGTATTCGGCGTCCGAGCAGTACCGGGGAGAAGAGACCTATAGGGGTGATGAGCCGCCGTACCGGGGTGAAGGCGGTTTCCGCGACGACGAGGCGTCCGACTCGCGTGGACCGGTCCCGGCACCCGGCGGCCCGTCCGGCCCCGGAGGCCCTGGCCCCGGCCCAGGCGGACCCGGAGGTCCCGGAAGCCCTGCCGGCTCGGGTGCCCCGGGTGCCCCGGGTGCCCCGGGGGGCGCGCGGGGCGAGGGCGGCGGAGGCCAGGGCGGTGCCGGTGCGTCCGAGCACGCCCGCCTGAACCCGAAGTACACGTTCGAGACGTTCGTCATCGGCTCCTCGAACCGGTTCGCGCACGCGGCGGCCGTCGCGGTCGCCGAGCAGCCCGCCAAGGCGTACAACCCGCTGTTCATCTACGGCGACTCGGGCCTCGGCAAGACGCACCTGCTGCACGCGATCGGCCACTACGCGCAGAGCCTGTTCAACGGCGCGCGGGTCCGGTACGTCAGCTCCGAGGAGTTCACGAACGACTTCATCAACTCGATCCGGGACGGCAAGGCGGACGGGTTCCGCCGCCGCTACCGGGACGTCGACATCCTGCTCGTCGACGACATCCAGTTCCTGGAGGGCAAGGAGCAGACGCAGGAGGAGTTCTTCCACACCTTCAACACCCTCCACAACGCCAGCAAGCAGATCGTGATCTCCAGCGACCGTCCGCCGAAGGAGCTGGTCACGCTGGAGGACCGGCTGCGCAACCGGTTCGAGTGGGGCCTGACGACCGACGTCCAGCCGCCCGAGCTGGAGACCCGGATCGCGATCCTGCAGAAGAAGGCCCGCCAGGAGGGCCTCGCCGCGCCGCCGGACGTGCTGGAGTTCATCGCCTCGCAGATCGCGACGAACATCCGGGAGCTGGAGGGCGCGCTGATCCGGGTGACGGCGTTCGCGAGCCTGAACCGGCAGTCGGTCGACATGAAGCTGGCGGAGATCGTCCTGAAGGACCTGATCCCGAACGACTCCGGCCCGGAGATCACCGCCGCGATGATCATGGCGCAGACGGTGGAGTACTTCGGCACCACGATCGAGGACCTGTGCGGGCCGTCGCGGTCCCGGATGCTGGTGACGGCCCGGCAGATCGCGATGTACCTGTGCCGGGAGCTGACGGACCTGTCGCTGCCGAAGATCGGCCAGCAGTTCGGGGGCCGCGACCACACCACGGTGATGCACGCCGAGCGGAAGATCCGGTCGCTGATGGCGGAGCGCCGCGCGATCTACAACCAGGTCACCGAGCTGACGGGGCGGATCAAGCACCAGGCGCGCAAGCGCTGAGGAAAAGCCTGGGGACGGGCCCCGCCGGGCCGTCCCGGGCTGTGGACGAGTACCGTGCACAGGCCTGTTCGAACGCCCGATCGAAGCCTCGCCGGACGACCGCCGAAACCAAGATCGACACGCACAGCCTGGGGATAACCCTGGGGATCCCGGCGGGAAGGCCGGGGAAAACCTGCGGACAACATGGGGACGACTCGTGGACCGATTGTGGAAGCCCTGAGGACGGCCACCCGGCATCATGGGGACGAACCCGTGGACAAGCTGGGGACGCCTTGGGGACGTCCTGGGGACGGACCCGGCCGGTTCCCGCCACGACGGCCGGCCGCCGCGCCGACCAGGGAGAACCTGCGGAAAACTCGTGGACAACCGGGGGATGACGTGAGGATGACGTGTGGGGACGGATTCGCCGTCCCCAGCGCGGCCCGCGGCGTCCACCGCCGATGCACAGCCCCCGTGGACAGAGATTCGCGGCCTCACCTGCGAGAACGTGGTCTGTCCACACTATCCACGGCCCCTATTACTGGTACTGCACTAGTTCTCTACCCAAGAAAAGATCCGACTCAAGCTAGGGCCTGGGGACAACGCGCCCCGAGCGCCCGAGCCGAGGCCGGTCCACCTCACCCTTGTCCGACACCTGCAGGAGGCGGGTCCCCTTGAAGTTCCGCATCGACAGAGACGCCCTGGCCGACGCCGTGGCCTGGACGGCGCGCACGCTGCCGGTCCGGCCCCCGGTGCCGGTTCTCGCGGGCATGCACATCGTCGCCGGAGGCGAAGGCAACGACGACCGCCTGAAGCTGTCGGCGTTCGACTACGAGGTCTCCGCGCAGGTCTCCACGGAGATCGACGTGGAGGAGGCGGGGACGGCGCTGGTGTCCGGGCGGCTGCTCGCCGAGATCTCGCGCAGCCTTCCTCCCCACCCTGTGGAGGTGACGACCGACGGCGCGAAGGTGATGCTGCGCTGCGGGAGCGCGAAGTTCACCCTCCTCACCATGCCTGTGGAGGACTACCCGTCGCTGCCGGAGATGCCGCCGGCTGCGGGCGCGGTGGGCAGCGACGAGTTCGCGGCGGCCGTCGCGCAGGTCGCGATCGCGGCGGGCAAGGACGACACGATCCCGATGCTCACCGGCGTGCGCGTGGAGATCGAGGGCGAGACGGTCACGCTCGCGTCGACCGACCGGTACCGGCTGGCCGTCCGGGAGCTGCACTGGAAGCCGGAGCGGCCGGACTTCTCCGCGGTCGCGCTCGTCCCGGCGAAGACGCTCGCCGACACCGCCAAGTCGCTGACGGCGGGCGCCGAGGTGTCGATGGCGCTGGCCGGGACCGGCGGCTCCGGCGAGGGCATGATCGGCTTCGAGGGCGGCGGGCGGCGCACCACGTCGCGGCTGCTGGACGGCGACTTCGTCAAGTACCGGTCGCTGCTGCCGAGCGAGTACGCGGGCCTGGCGGAGGTGCAGACGGCGCAGTTCATCGAGGCGGTGAAGCGCGTGTCGCTGGTCGCCGAGCGCAACACCCCGGTGCGGCTGTCGTTCAGCCAGGGCGAGGTCGTCCTGGAGGCGGGGACGGGCGACGAGGCGCAGGCCGTGGAGGCCCTGGAGGCGACGCTGGAGGGCGAGGACATCGACATCGCCTTCAACCCCGGGTTCCTGCTCGACGGGCTCTCCGCGATCGGCTCGGACGTCGCGCGGCTGTCGTTCACGACGCCGACGAAGCCGGCGGTGCTGACCGGCAAGCCGCCGCAGGACGGTGAGAACCCGAACTACCGTTATCTGATCATGCCTGTGCGGTTGTCTGGGTAAAGACCGGTCCTGGGGCATACCTGGGGGAGACGACCGGTCCGCGGGGGAGCCGCCCCCGCGGACGGGGCACGGGCAGCTACGCACAGGGGAGAAGTGAGCATGGAGCTGGGCATCATCGGCCTGGGCAAGATGGGCGCGAACATGGCCGAGCGGCTGCGGCGCGGCGGTCACACGATCGTCGGCTACGACCGCAACCCCGACATCAGCGACGTCGGCTCGGTCGAGGAGCTGGTCGAGCGGCTCTCCCCGCCGCGCGCCGTGTGGGTGATGGTGCCCGCGGGCGGCCCGACGCAGGACACCGTCAACAGGCTGGGGGAGCTGCTGTCGCCGGGCGACCTCGTCGTGGACGGCGGTAATTCACACTATGTGGACGACCAGAAGCACGGCGAGGAGCTGGCGGCGAAGGGCATCGGGTTCCTCGACTGCGGTGTCAGCGGCGGCGTGTGGGGCCTGCAGAACGGCTACGCGCTCATGGTCGGCGGCGACGACGACAACGTGAAGCGGATGATGCCGATCTTCGAGACGCTCAAGCCGGAGGGCGAGTACGGCTTCGTGCACTCGGGGAAGATCGGCGCGGGCCACTACGTGAAGATGGTCCACAACGGCATCGAGTACGCGATGATGCAGGCGTTCGGCGAGGGCTACGAGCTGATCGAGGCGAGCCCGCTGGTCACCCGCGTGCCGGAGACGTTCCTCAGCTGGCAGGAGGGCACGGTCATCCGGTCCTGGCTGCTGGACCTGCTGAACCGCGCGCTGAAGGACGACCCGGAGCTGGACGACCTGCGCGGCTACGCCAACGACTCCGGCGAGGGCCGCTGGACGGTGCAGGCCGCGGTGGAGCACGCGGTGCCGCTGCCGGCGATCAGCGCGTCGCTGTTCGCGCGGTTCGCGTCCCGGCAGGACGACTCCCCCGCGATGCGGGTCGTCGCGGCGCTGCGGAACCAGTTCGGCGGGCACGCGATCGAGTCCGCGAAGGGCGCCGACTCCCCCGGCGCCGACGTGAACCCCCCGAAGGTCTGACCTCCGGAGGCCCGGCCCTCCGGGGGAGTTATCCACAGAACGCGCCGGGTGTGTGGGCGGCGCGCGAAAGGCTCTACGCTCGTGTCCCGTGCACGTCGCCCACCTCTCGCTCCAGGACTTCCGGTCGTACGCCACCGCGGAGGTGGCGCTCGGGCCGGGCGTGACCGCGTTCGTGGGGCCGAACGGGCAGGGCAAGACGAACCTGGTCGAGGCGATCGGGTACGTCGCGTCGCACGGCAGCCACCGCGCCGCGACGGACGCGCCGCTCGTCCGGCAGGGCGCGCCGCGCGCGATCGTGCGCGCGGGGGTGGTGAAGGACGACCGCAAGGCGCTGATCGAGCTCGAGATCAACCCGGGGAAGGCGAACCGGGCGCGGCTGAACCGGTCCCCCGTCCCCAGGCCTCGGGAGATCCTGGGGATGCTGCGGACGGTGCTGTTCGCCCCCGAGGACCTCGCCCTGGTGAAGGGCGATCCGGGGGAGCGCCGCCGGTTCATGGACGAGCTGCTGACGGCGCGGGCCCCCCGGTTCGCGGCGGTCAGGTCCGACTACGACCGGGTCCTCAAGCAGCGCAACGCGCTGCTGAAGTCGGCGGCGGCGCATCGCCGGTCCCCCGGGCCTGAGGTGCTCGCGACGCTCGACGTGTGGGACGCGCATCTCGCGCGGACCGGCGCGGAGCTGCTGGCCGGGCGGGTCGAGCTGGTGGAGGCGCTGCGTCCGCTCGTCGCGCGCGCGTACGCGGCGCTCGCCCCGTCGAGCGGCGCGGCCGATCTGCACTACAAGAGCTCGCTGGGCGCGGAGGAGTTGTCCACAGACCGTGGACGGCTGGGCGAGCAGCTCCTCGCCGGGGTGGCCGAGGCCCGCAAGCAGGAGCTGGAGCGCGGGGTGAGCCTGGTCGGGCCGCACCGCGACGAGCTCGTCCTGCGGCTGGGGGAGCTGCCCGCGCGCGGCTACGCCAGCCACGGCGAGTCGTGGTCGTTCGCGCTGGGGCTGCGGCTCGCGGCGTTCGACCTGCTCCGTGCGGACGGCGACGACCCGGTGCTGATCCTCGACGACGTGTTCGCCGAGCTGGACACGGGGCGGCGGAGCCGGCTGGCGGAGATGGTGGCGCCCGCCGAGCAGGTGCTGATCACGGCGGCGGTGCCGGCGGACGTCCCGGCGGAACTGACGGGCGGTTCCTATACCGTCGCAGGCGGCCGGGTCGTCCGGGACTGACCGGGAAGGGGCGGGCAGGTGACCAGTGATCCCCAGGGGCCGGGAGATGGGGGAGGCCGTCCCGGCTCGGGCGCCATTGATCCACAGGATGTGCACAACTCCCCCGGTCCGGTGAATTCTCCGGAACCCGGGGGTGTGGACGGCGCCGGTGATCCCCAGGCTGTGGACGGCGGAGCGGCCGGCCCGGCCGGGGCGCCGGAGGCTCCGGCGAAGTCGGGGATCGAGCTGGCGCGGGAGGCGCTCGCGCAGGCGAAGGCAGACGCGCTGAAGCGCGGCACGCTGCCCGGGCAGGGCGGCAGGCGCAAGGGCGCGGCGAAGCCCGTCCGCACGCGGGACCCGGGCCGCGGCGGCGACCCGAAGGCGTTCGGCGCGGCGATCCGGGAGCTGCTGGCCACGCGCGGGTGGGAGCAGCGCGCGGCGGTCGGCGGCGTGTTCGGCAACTGGGCGGGGATCGTCGGGCCGGAGCTGGCCGAGCACACCCGTCCGGAGCGGTTCGAGGACGGGGAGCTGACGGTCGCCGCCGACTCCACGACGTGGGCGACGCAGCTGCGGCTGCTGTCGTCGACGCTGGTGCGCCGGCTGAACGAGGAGCTGGGGCACGGGACGGTCCGCCGGGTGAAGGTGGTCGGGCCGGCGTCGGGCCCCCGTCGCACCGGCGGCTGGCGCGTACGCTGAAATGACCGCCGGGCGCGGCGAGCGGCCGCGCCGGGCCGGCCGCCGCGGAGCGGCTCGTCGCGAAGTGACAAGGCGGCGGGGCCGCCGGGCGGGTGCGGGGCGGCGGTTGCGCGGTGTGACGGGATGTCGGTGGCGGGTGGGAACATCTGTTCGGGAAGCCCGGTGACGAGTTCAGCAACGAGGGCGCCGTAGGCCAGAGAACCCCCCAGGGCTATGGGGGGATGCATCTCCAGGCCCACTCGGCCGCCACACGCGCACACAGCGCTCGGGAGTGCCACTTTTCGCCGTGTGACCCGGTAGAATGAAAACGGGTTCAGGATGTTGCACCGCCATGGGGTGCCCGGAGCTCTACCGAACACGTACAGAGCACTAGGGCGCCCTCATGTGTGTTACGGGGCACACCGCGCTCCCCTGGGCGCGGGGCGGCTCACCATCCCCGGCAGGAGGATCTCCTTTGGCGTACGACGCTAGTTCGATCACTGTCCTTGAAGGCCTGGAAGCGGTCCGCAAGCGTCCGGGCATGTACATCGGGTCGACCGGTGAGCGCGGCCTCCACCACCTGGTCTACGAGATCGTGGACAACGCGGTCGACGAGGCCCTCGCGGGCTACGCCGACGACATCGTGGTGACGTTGCTCGCGGACGGCGGCGTCAGCGTGCTCGACAACGGCCGCGGCATCCCGGTCGGCGAGCACCCGGTGGAGAAGCGGCCGGCGATCGAGCTGGTGCTGACGACGCTGCACGCCGGGGGCAAGTTCGACGGGAAGTCCTATGCCGTGTCCGGCGGCCTGCACGGGGTCGGCTCGGCGGTGGTGAACGCGCTGTCGACCCGGCTGGAGGCCGAGGTCAAGGTGGACGGCCACGTGTGGCGGCAGTCCTACACCTGGCAGGGCCCGGAGACCGAGCTGCGCAAGGGCGAGGAGACCGCCGAGACCGGCACCCGCATCACCTTCTGGCCGGACGGCGACATCTTCGAGACGCTCGAGTGGAACTTCGAGACGCTGTCGCGCCGCATGCAGGAGATGGCGTTCCTGAACCGCGGCCTTTCGATCACGCTTTGCGACGAGCGGCCGGACCACTCCAACGGCGAGCCGCACGTGGTGAAGTACCACTACGAGGGCGGCATCGAGGACTTCGTCCGCTACATCAACGCGCGCAAGGACGCCGTCCACGAGTCGACGATCTACTTCGGCGACGACACCGAGGGCATGTCGGTCGAGATCGCCATGCAGTGGAACTCCTCGTACGCCGAGTCGGTGCACACGTTCGCGAACACGATCAACACGGCGGAGGGCGGCACCCACGAGGAGGGGTTCCGCGCGGCGCTGACGACGATCGTCAACCGGTACGCGCGCGACAAGGGGCTGCTGCGCGACAAGGACGACAACCTGACCGGTGAGGACGTCCGCGAGGGCCTGACCGCGATCATCTCGATCAAGCTGGCCGACCCGCAGTTCGAGGGGCAGACGAAGACCAAGCTCGGCAACACCGAGGCGAAGTCGTTCGTGCAGCGGGCCTGCAACGAGCACCTGCGCGACTGGTTCGAGGAGAACCCGGGCGAGGCCAAGGAGATCATCAACAAGGCGTCGCAGGCCGCGCGCGCGCGTGTGGCGGCGCGGCAGGCGCGCGACCTGACCCGGCGCAAGAGCCTGCTGGAGTCGACGTCGCTGCCCGGCAAGCTGTCGGACTGCCAGTCGACCGACCCGTCCAAGTCCGAGCTGTACATCGTCGAGGGCGACTCGGCGGGCGGCTCGGCGAAGGGCGGCCGCAACCCGCACTTCCAGGCCATCCTGCCGATCCGCGGCAAGATCCTGAACGTGGAGAAGGCGCGGATCGACAAGATCCTCAAGAACAACGAGGTCCAGGCGATCATCACCGCGCTCGGCACCGGGGTGCACGACGAGTTCGACATCTCCAAGCTGCGGTACCACAAGATCATCCTGATGTCGGACGCCGACGTCGACGGCCACCACATCAACACGCTGCTGATGACGCTGCTGTTCCGGTTCATGAAGCCGCTGATCGAGGCCGGGCACGTGTACCTGTCGCAGCCCCCGCTGTACAAGATCAAGTGGGACGCGCGCGGCAACGAGGCCGACTACGCCTTCTCCGACGCCGAGCGCGACGCGATCATCGAGGCCGGGATCGCGGCCGGGCGGCGCGACCCGCGCCCCCGCGACCAGGTGCAGCGCTTCAAGGGCCTCGGCGAGATGAACGCCAACGAGCTGTGGGACACCACGATGGACCCCGACAACCGGGTCCTGCTGCAGGTGCAGCTCGACGACGCCGCGCAGGCCGACGAGCTGTTCAGCGTGCTCATGGGCGAGGAGGTCGAACCCCGCCGGGAGTTCATCCAGCGCAACGCCAAGGACGTGCGCTTCCTCGACATCTAGGTGCGCGCGCCCCCGCCCGCCCTGACCGGCGGCGGGGCTCCCATCGGGCGTCGTACTTCCTTCCCACTTAGCAGAAGAGGTCTTGAGAGTGACGGACGTGACCACAGAGGGTGGACACCCGGGCGAGCGGATCGAACCGGTCGACATCCAGGTCGAGATGCAGAAGAGCTACCTCGACTACGCGATGTCGGTCATCGTCGCGCGCGCGCTGCCCGAGGTCCGCGACGGGCTCAAGCCGGTCCACCGCCGCGTCCTGTACGCGATGTACGACGGCGGCTACCGGCCCGACCGCGGCTACTTCAAGTGCGCCCGGGTCGTCGGCGACGTCATGGGGAACTACCACCCCCACGGCGACTCGGCGATCTACGACGCGCTGGTCCGGCTGGCGCAGCCGTGGTCGATGCGGTACCCGCTGGTCGACGGCAACGGCAACTTCGGGTCCCGCGGCAACGACCCCGCGGCGGCGATGCGGTACACCGAGTGCCGCATGGCGCCGCTGGCGATGGAGCTGCTGCGCGACATCGACAAGGAGACCGTCGACTTCTCCCCGAACTACGACGGCCGCTCCCAGGAGCCGGACGTCCTGCCGTCGCGGTACCCGAACCTGCTGGTCAACGGGTCCGCCGGCATCGCGGTCGGGATGGCGACCAACATCCCGCCGCACAACCTGCGCGAGGTCGCCGACGGCGTCCGCTGGTACCTGGAGAACTACGGCGCGTCCGACGACGAGCTGCTCGAGGCGCTGATCGAGCGGATCAAGGGCCCCGACTTCCCGACCGCCGGCCTGATCGTCGGCCGCAAGGGGATCGAGGAGGCCTACCGCACCGGCCGCGGCTCGATCACGATGCGCGCCGTCGTCGAGGTCGAGGAGATCCAGGGCCGCACCTGCCTGGTCGTCACCGAACTCCCCTACCAGGTCAACCCGGACAACCTCGCGCTGAAGATCGCCGAGTCGGTCAAGGACGGCAAGCTCGACGGCATCGCCGACGTCCGCGACGAGACGTCCGGCCGCACCGGCCAGCGCCTGGTGATCGTGCTCAAGCGGGACGCGGTCGCCAAGGTCGTCCTGAACAACCTGTACAAGCACACCCAGCTGCAGGAGACGTTCGGCGCGAACATGCTCGCGCTGGTCGACGGCGTGCCGCGCACGCTGCGCATCGACCAGTTCGTCCGGCACTGGGTGACGCACCAGATCGACGTCATCGTCCGCCGCACCCGGTTCCTGCTCCGCAAGGCCGAGGAGCGCGCCCACATCCTGCGCGCGCTGCTGAAGGCGCTCGACCGGATCGACGAGGTCATCGCGCTGATCCGGCGGTCGCCGTCGGCGTCGGAGGCGCAGCAGGGCCTGATGAACCTGCTGGAGATCGACGAGATCCAGGCGCAGGCGATCCTGGACATGCAGCTGCGCAAGCTCGCCGCCCTGGAGCGCCAGCAGATCACCGACGAGTACGACAAGCTGATGGCGGAGATCGCCGACTACAACGAGATCCTCGCCTCGCCGGAGCGGCAGCGCCAGATCGTCGGCGACGAGCTGGCCCCGATCGTCGAGAAGTTCGGCGACGACCGCCGCACCGAGATCATCCCGTTCGACGGGGACGTGTCGTACGAGGACCTCATCGCCGAAGAGGACGTCGTCGTCACCATCACCCGCGGCGGCTACGCCAAGCGCACCAAGACGGACCTGTACCGGGCGCAGCGGCGCGGCGGCAAGGGCATCCGCGGCGCGCAGCTGAAGCAGGACGACATCGTCGACCAGTTCTTCGTCACCACGACGCACCACTGGATCCTGTTCTTCACGAACAAGGGCCGGGTGTACCGGGCGAAGGCGTACGAGCTGCCGGACGCCGGCCGCGACTCGCGCGGCCAGCACGTCGCGAACCTCCTCGCGTTCCAGCCGGACGAGCACATCGCCCAGGTGATGGACCTGCGCGACTACGAGGTCGCGCCCTACCTCGTCCTCGCGACGAAGCGGGGCCGGGTCAAGAAGACCGCGCTGAGCGACTTCGACTCGCCCCGCACCGGCGGCATCATCGCGATCAACCTGGTCGACGACGACGAGGTGATCGCCGCGCGGCTCGTGTCCGCCGACAACGACCTGCTGATGGTGTCCACCGGCGCGCAGGCGATCCGGTTCCACGCCGACGACGAGTCGCTGCGGCCGATGGGCCGCGCCACCTCCGGCGTGATCGGGATGCGCTTCGAGGAGGACCAGGAAGTCCTGAACATGCTGGTCGTGAAGGACTCCGACCACGACGTCCTGGTCGCGACCGAGGGCGGCTACGCCAAGCGGACGCCCGTCGACCAGTACCCGGTCCAAGGACGGGGGGGTAAGGGTGTTCTCACCGCTAAGATCGTGGAATCTCGCGGCAGGTTGGTAGGGGCTCTCATGGTCCGCCCGGACTACGAGGTGTTCGGCATGACGTCGAACGGGGGCGTCATCCGCACCAGCGCCGCGGAGATCAAGCAGTCCGGCAGGCAGACCATGGGCGTCCGCCTGATGAACCTCGCGGAGGGGGACAGCGTGGTCGCCATCGCGAGGAACGTAGAGTCCACGATTGAGGACTCAGTCGACGCCGAGGGGGGCGATGGTGAGTGACGCATCCGTTCGCCTCACCGAGCCGCTAGGCCAGGAGGACACGTGAGCACGGAGCCCGGCAAGAGCAAGGGCGGGCCCGGCGGGGGCCGCAGCGGCAAGGGGACGGCCGGCAAGCCCGCCGGCCGCCCGGCCGCGTCCGGGACGTCCGGGGACAAGCCCGGCGGCAAGACCGTCGCCGCCGCGTCCGCGAAGCCGGCCCGGGACGAGACCACCGTCGAGATCGACTCCGACGCCCCGGACAGCGCCTCGAGCTCCTCGCCCGCCTCCTCCGGTCCGGACGAGACCCGGGTCGACCTCGCCCACCTGAAGGACGAGCCGGAGAAGTCCGACACGCCGGAGATCGCGCCGGTCCGGGACACCGCGGAGCCGGCCAAGCCCGCGAAGGGCGCCGCGAAGCCGTGGACCAAGCCCGCCGAACCGTCCGGCTCCGTCTCCACGGGCCGGACGGAGAAGCCGCCGGCGCCCGGTCCGTCCCCGTCTCCCGCTTCCGCCGCCGCCGCGTCGGGCGGCGGCGCGGGGAGCCGGACGAGCTCCGGTTTCGCCGGGACCGTCCTGAAGGACCGCCCGTCCTCCGCCGTCGCCCCGGTGAACTCCAAGTCCCCCGCGCAGGCGAAGCCGGCGCGCAAGGCCCAGCTGCAGCTGGCCCGGCTGGAGCCGTGGTCGGTGATGAAGTTCAGCTTCGTGATGTCGCTGGTCTGCTTCGTCGTGCTGCTGGTCGCCGTGATCGTGCTGTACGTGATCCTGTCCGGCCTCGGCGTCTTCGACGCCATCAGCGACACGGTGAACAGCCTCACCAAGCAGCAGGGCGAGACCACCGGCGGCGTCGACGCCGGGAACTGGTTCTCCTTCGCCCGCGTGTTCGGCTACACCGTCCTCGTGGGCGCCCTGAACGTCCTCCTGATCACGGCCCTGTCCACGGTCGGGTCCGTCATCTACAACCTGGCGGCCGACCTCGTCGGCGGCGTCGAGGTCACCCTCAAGGAGGCCGAGTAGCGCGATCCCGCCGCCGCCCGGCAATCGATTTCCGGTTGCCCTTCCACATGGGGTAATCTCTGGGTGCGCCGCAAGGCGGCGGCAGTACGGGCCTATAGCTCAGTCGGTTAGAGCGCATCCCTGATAAGGATGAGGCCGGTGGTTCAAGTCCACCTAGGCCCACCAGCTCAGAGCCCCCATCGGATGACCGGTGGGGGCTTTTGACGGCAACCATGACGGCAACGGCCCTAGCTTTCCGAGTTGCCGAACGGCTCCCCAGCCAGCTTGGCGAGCCCCGACCGGTGGTCATCCATATTGCTGTCAGTGTGGATCTCCAGCGTGTGGAGATCTTCGCGTGGCCGAGGATCGCAGCGGCATCGCGCGCCGGCACACCCAGCCTCGTGAGGAGCGTTGCGGTCACGTGCCGCAGGTCGTGAAGCCGGATGCACCGAAGTTCGCGTTCGTGCAGATCCTTTCGAAGGCCCGCGACCGGTTACGAGGCTGTCACCGACCAAGACGGCACCGACCCGTTGCGTGGCTGCGCTCGCCGGTCGCTGGCCCGGTCCGCTCGGGGGCGCGCCGCCGCTCGGTCACCAGTCATCATCGATGCTCGCGATCTCGCGCCGCAGTCGGCGGGCGTCGCGTCGTGGCAGGTGGTGCGCCACGACTTCCAGTACCCACCGGACCTCTGTCATGTCCGTGCAGCAGCCCCAGCAGCCGCATCCGGCGTACGCA
>NZ_WBMR01000086.1 GCF_008923365.1 Actinomadura montaniterrae | reverse complement strand
GGCCGCCTCAAGCAATGGCGCGGCATCGCCACCCGCTTCGACAAGCTCGCCCGCAACTACAGAGCGGCAATCGTCCTAGTCACAGCACTGCTCTGGATCAACGCATGATCCACTGGACACGACCTAGCGACCGGCCCGTGAGGAGGATCGGAACGGCCAGTAGCGACAACGACGGGATCTTCGCCTCGGTTTGATCACTTGGCTCGATTGGGCTGGTCACGGTTCCTATGTTGCGGCCATGCCAGTGGATTTCTTGTCTGATGAGCACGTGGCCGGGTACGGGCGGTTCGCGACGAGCCGTCGGTGGGTGAACAGGAGATGTTCTTCCGGCTGGATGAGCGCGCGTTGTCGCATGCTCGGTCGAAGCGGGCGCCGGCGAATCGGCTGGGGTGGGCGGTTCAGTGGGGCGCGGTGCGGATGCTGGGCGCGTCCGTGACCGAGGAGCTGGCGGCGGTGCCGGAGGTGGTGGTGCGGTCCGCCGCAGGAGTAGGTCGAGGTCGATCCGGCGGAGTTCGGGGCGTATGGGCAGCGGCGGCAAAGCCGGTACGAGCATTCGTGGAAGTTCGGGACGCCTTCGGCTACACCGAGTGCGAGGCGGCGCACGAGCAGGTGTGCACGTTCGTGGGTGCGCGGGTGTGGGCGTCGCAGGAAGGGCCGCGGGCGCTGTTCGACTGGGTGGTGGTGTGGTTGGTGGAGTATCGGGTTCTGCCGCCGGGGATCACCACGCTGACGCGTCGGTGGCGGGGGTTCGCGGAACAGCTAAACGGAACACCTCGACCTGGGACACCATCCCGGCTGACCGGTGTTCCGGTAGGGGGTCCCCAAACGAAACACCACCCAAGATCATTCTCAGGGGTCAACGGCTGCCCGCAGGGTCCTCAACCGGTGGCCCCCACGACGGCATCAGTGACTGCGGCGGCGGGTCGCGGCCATGGTGGCGAGCAGGGCCAGGGACTGCTCGTCCGGTGAGCCGGGCCGGGCGTGGTGGACGGTGAGCACTTGGCCGTCCTCCAGCGGCATCGCGTGGAAGCGGAGGCTGATCACACCCAGCTCCGGGTGTCGGAA
Organism: Actinomadura montaniterrae; assembly: GCF_008923365.1. Classification (GTDB taxonomy): domain Bacteria; phylum Actinomycetota; class Actinomycetes; order Streptosporangiales; family Streptosporangiaceae; genus Spirillospora; species Spirillospora montaniterrae. The sequence goes on along the minus strand of NZ_WBMR01000086.1, from coordinate 35,823 downwards.
GCTCTTCGCGCCCGCCGTGGTGGTGTGGACGTCGTGGCGGGCCCACAGTTCCCGGAACTCCTGGCTGCGCAGCGACAGTTCGCCGATGAGCTCCGTCAGCTCGGGGTCGTCCCGTTCGGTTCCGATCCGGGCCCGGAAGTTGGCGACCGCGTCGGACGCCGCCGCGTTCCAGTCCACATGTGTCTCCCGCGTCCCGGGGTCCAGGAACACCGCGCGCAGCAGGTTGGTCCCGGGCACGTAGCAGGGGGCCAGCTCGCACGCCAGGGCGTTCGATCCGACGACGTTCATCCGGCGGCTGGTCACCGTGGCCGGTGTCGTCGTCCAGGCGTCCAGCAGTTCCTGCACCGTGTCCGACACCCGTTCCCGGGTGCGCGTGGCGATCGGTGCCGGGCGGGCCAGAGCGTACAGGTGCTCCGTCAGTTCCTCGTCCAGCCGCAGCGCCCGTGCCAGTGACTCCAGGACGCTCTCCGAGGGGCGGTGGCCACGTCCCTGCTCCAAGCGCACGTAGTAGTCCGCGCTCACTCCCGCCAGGAGGGCCAGTTCCTCGCGCCGCAGCCCCGTCACCCGGCGACGGGCGTCGCCGGCGTCGTCGAGGCCCACGTCCTTGGGCCGGACCAGGGCTCGGCGAGCCCGGAGGAATTCTGCGAGAGCGGCGTCGTCCACGGCTTCAGGCTACGTCCGGCCGTCCTGTACAAGGGTGGCCCTGTGATTCCCAGTCATCGGCCACCGATGGTGGGGCGGCGCGGTCCGGTTACAGCATGGGGGCGTTGTGAACGAGAGGAGATCCGCCATGCGAACGGTCAACGGCTGGGCCGCCCAGGCACCTGGGTCGGCGTTGGCGCCCTGGCGCTTCGAGCGCCGTGATCTGCGACCCACCGACGTTGCGCTGCGGGTGACGCACGCCGGGGTGTGCTTCACCGACCTGGAGCACGTGCGGCCCGAACCGGGTCATGAGCGGCCGGAGCTCTTTCCGCTGGTGCCGGGCCACGAGATCGTGGGCGAGGTGGTGGCCGTCGGGAGTGCGGTCACCGGTCTGCGGGTCGGCGATCCGGTCTGCGTGGGGAACATCGTCGACTCGTGCGGGGTGTGCGAGGCCTGTCGCGACGGTGATCAGGAGTTCTGCGCGGAGTTCCCGACCCTGACCTACGGGGGGCGCGACCGGCGCGACGGGTCCCTGACCCAGGGCGGATTCAGCGACGAGTACGTGGCCGACCAGGCGTTCGTTTATCGGCGTCCCGAGGGGCTCGACCCGGCCGGGACCGCGCCGCTGATGTGCGCGGGGATCACCACCTGGGTGCCGCTCAGGCGCTGGGAGGTCGGCCCGGGGCAGACGGTCGGCATCATCGGCCTCGGCGGGCTCGGGCACGTGGCGGTGAAGCTGGCCAAGGCGCTCGGCGCCGAGGTCGTGGGCTTCACCACCTCACCCGGCAAGGCGAAGGACATGATGGAACTCGGTGCCGACGACGTGGTGGTGTCGACCGACGCCGAGGCCATGGCCCGGCAGCGCGGGCGGTTCGACTTCATCCTCGACACCGTCCCCCGCGCGCACGACCTCTCGCCCTACCTGACGGCGCTCCGCTTCGACCGGACCCTGTGCACGCTCGGCATCGTGCCGGAGCTGTCGTTCACACCCCAGGCCCTTCGGTTCGGGCGGAAACGGCTGGCGGGCGCGGGCAGCGGCGGCATCACCGACACCCGGGAGATGCTCGACTTCTGCGCGGCCCACGACCTGACCGCGACCGTGGAGGTACTGCCCGTCGCCGAGGTCGACACGGCACTGGATCGGCTGGCCGCGGGCGACGTCAGGTACCGCTTCGTCCTCGACCTCACGTCCTGACGAACGGAGGAGGGGTGAACACGGGCAGGCGAACCGATCCCGAGGGAGGTCGGCACGACGATCGAGGTGGCACTGACATGGTCCTTCGATGACATCCCCGACCAGACGGGCCGGACGACACTGATCACCGGCGCTACCAGCGGGCTCGGCCTCGTGGTCGCCGGTCAGCTCGCCCGCCGCGGCGCGAGCGTCATCATGGCCGTACGCGACACCGACAAGGGCGAACGCGTCCGGGCCGAAATGCGGGGCGACCTCGAGGTCCGCCAGGTCGACCTGGCGGACCTCGACTCGGTGCGGCGCTTCGCCGACCGCATGCACGCCGACGGGCGTCGCATCGACGTGCTGCTCAACAACGCGGGCACCGGCGGGCAGGCGCGCGCCCTGACGCCGCAGGGATACGAGCGGGTCTTCGCCACCAACCACCTGGGTCACTTCGCGCTCACCGGCCTGCTGCTGGAGCTGTTCCGCCCAGACCACGACCCGCGGGTGGTCGCCGTCGGCTCGAACCTCTACCGCCGCACCCGCCCCCACACCGACTTCGAGGACCTCGCCGCCGAGCGCTCGTTCTCGCCCGGTGCCGTCTATGTGAAGTCAAAGACCGCGAACCTGCTCTTCGGCGCCGAGCTGGACCGCAGGCTTCGTCGGGCGGGCAGCCCCGTGCGCAGTTTCCTGGCTCACCCGGGCATGGCCTCCACGCCGATGCACGACAGCGCCCGGGGCTTCACGCAGAAGGCACTGCTCGCGGTCGGCAAGGCGCTGCTCAGCCGTCCAATGGAGCAGGGCGCGCTGCCGCTGGCGTCCGCCGCCACGAGCCCGGCGGCGCAGACGGGGCACTTCCTCGGCTTCTCCGCCCGCCGCAAGGACACCCGCATCCACTTCGACACGCTCGTACCGCCCGCAGACGACCTCGCCTTGGCCGAGCGCCTCTGGCAGCTGTCCGAGGACGCGACCGGCGTCCGCTACCTGGACGGTGACCGCGCCAAGCGCGCCTGACGGCCACGATCTCCACCGACAGCGCCGCCCCGCACCTCGCCGGGCAGGAGGACTCCGGCTGCATCTCCGAGCTCGTCGATAAGATCCTGCCTCACCGTGGGCAGCTAGTGGATGACGAAGACGAAGTCGGACAGTCGTGCAGTATCGCCGGCCAGCACGGCGTGTGGCAGGTCGCCGCACCATTTCGTCAGCAGGCGTGCCTTCTCGTCGCGTGAGTGCTGCTCATCGCAGAGGGGTTGCGAGGCCGGTTTCGCCAGCAGCGCGTTCAGGACTTTGACCTCTCTGGACGCGCCCAGCCCTGCGAAAATCGCCAGTGCCTGCCGCAGGTAGCGATCCGCCTCGGCCGCCTCCGCAGCGCTGCGGTGCGCTATGCCCGCATTTCGGAGGGCTGCGGCCTCTTGGCGGAGGTCGCGCAGCGATCTGTAAAGGGCCGCCGCCTCCAGGGCCCAGTGGATCGCCGCGTCCCGGTGGCAGGTGCCGCAGCGGCTCGTATAGGCCGCGCTGAGGTTGAGGAAGATCGTTGCTTTGACGGGGCGTGCGTCGATCTCCTCGGCCGCCTTGAGCGCAGCGCAGAGCTGCCAGATGATGAAGGCCGCTGAGTTGTGGGGACGCCAGGCGAGGCAGGTGAGCGCGTGGTTGACGCGGGCGAGCATGGCATCGGCGGAGGCGTCCAGGCGTTCGAAGAGGCGGATGGCCGTGTCGAGGGTTCTGGCGGCCTCCGCATAGCGGCGCTGCATTCGCAGAGCGTCGCCGAGAGCGGTCAGGGCCTGGCCCTGACGGCGCCGGTCTCGCGTGGCCGTGCAGATGTCCAGGTCGGCCCGGTGGCATGATTCGGCCCTGGCGTACCTGCCCATGCGGAAGTAGACGAGTCCGAGATTGTGCAGGACATCGCCCTCTGAGACGAGGTCGACTCCGCGCAGGAGCTTGCGTGCGCGCCTGAGATGGGACTCCGCCAGGTCGTACTGCCCTCCGATGCGGTAGGCGTTGCCCAGGTTGGCCGCGGCGACGGCCTGCTGCCTCGGGCCCAGCCTGGCCGCCGCGTCCACGGCACGTGTCTGTGCTGCGATCGAGTCGTCCACGAGATGGCGGAATTCCAAGTAGGCGCTCAGATCGGCCGCGAGTGCGAACGTGCGGAGCGGCTGGCCCGTCTCGTGGGCCTCGGACAGGGCGGCGAGCAGGTTCGCGCGTTCGGTGTCCAGCCAGGACCGGGCCTGGTCCCGGGTGGCGAAACGGTCGCCCTCGGATCCGCCGAGCCGGCGGGCGGCAGATGCGGCGGTCCGCTGGTAGAACTCCGCGAGCCGGTCATGCGCGGCGACGCGGTCGGGCTCGGCGTCCTCGTCGGCCAGCCTTTCGAGGGCGTAGTCGCGCATCAGGTCGTGGAAGCGGTACCTGCCGTCCGCCGAACCGTCCTCGATCAGATGGGCTGCGCGGAGGCGGCGCAACGTCCTGCGGACACCGGAGTGCGGGGAGTCCGCGAGGGCCGCCGCTGCGTCGAGCCCGAACTCGGCGCCGGGGTTCAGCGCGAGCGACCGGAACAGCCGGGCCTGCTCCGGGGTGAGGCGTGCGTACGACAGGTCGAACGCCGCCCGTACCGCGATCTCACCGTCGGCGTCGGCGTACTGCAGTTCCTCCAGGCGCGCTCCGGCTTCCGACAGGTCGGCGACCGTTCCGGCCAGTGGCCGGGACGGCTCGTCCGCCAGCAGTGCCGCGATGATCCGCAGCGCGAGCGGCAGCCCGCCGCACAGCCGGGCGATCGCGGCGGCGTCGCCGGGATGGTCCTCGATCCGGGTGTCGCCCGGATCGAGCATGGCCATAGCGCGCCGGAGCAGCGTCACCGCGTCATCGGCGGGGAGGACACCGATATCGACCTTCCGCATGTTCAGCATGCCGAGCCGGTGCCGCGAGGTGACGATCGCCGCGGTGCGGCCGTCGGCCGGCAGCAGCGGCCCGGCCTGCTCGTGCGAGGCGGCGTTGTCGATCACGACGAGAATCCGGCGGCCCTCCCGGGCGTAGGTGTCCAGGATCGACGCGAACAGCCGGGACCGGTTCTGGAGGCCGGGCGGGACGTGCTCGCCGGGGAGGCCGAGGGCGCGGAGCCACCCCTCCAGCGCCACTTCGGGTTCGACGCGCCGGAGGCTGTCGTAGCCGAACAGGTCGACGAACAGGACGCCGCCCGGGAACCAGCCATCCTCCAGCGCGGTCCGGGCGGCCTGGACGGCCAGTTCCGTCTTGCCGACCCCCGCCATCCCGCTGACCGCTGCGCCGACGACCAGCGGGCCTGCGTCGTCCTGGCTCCGCGAGTCCGGCGGGGCCAGCGGGGCCAGCACGCGGCGCAGCTCGTCCTCGCGGCCGGTGAACGCGCCCGACCCGGCGGGCAGACCGGACAGTGCGGGGGGCACGGCGGGAGGCAGCTCCACAGTGATGTCACGCCCCTGCACCACGGCGGAGAAGAAGATCCCGCCGGTGATCTCGTTGCGGGTCCCGCCGTTCACCGGGACGGTCCGGCGCCGTCCCGGGGCTCCTCGTCCGGGTCGGAGCCGGTGGGGGGAGCGGGCCTGCCGGTGAAGGTGATGTCGCGGCCCATGACCACCGGGCCGTGGGCGGTCCCGCCGCTGAAGGTGTTGACGGTCGCGCCGTCCTCCTCGCCGGGCCGCTCGGGCGTCGGCGGCGGGACGGGTGCAGGGGCAGGATGGGGCAGGGCCATCACGAGCGCGGCCAGAGCGGCGAACGCGCCGAGCACGCCGGCCAGCCAGCCCGCCTGCTCCAGTCCCCGCACGAGCCAGAACACCACGAGCGTCCCGGCGGCCGTCACCGCGGCCCCGATCACCGCCCAGATCAGCGCACGCGCCCTCATAGCGTCACCCATTCCGCGTCCGGCTGTGTGCGTCCCGTCATTGGAGCACAACGATGCAACACCTTCCGTAAGGAAAGGAGGGAACCGCGCCAGCCGTCATGGCGGGGGAGAGGCGGTTCTCCAAGCGCAACTGCCGGGTCGGTGTTCCCGAGCCTTTGGAGTTTTCCGTTCCACCACGGCATGGCGCGATGGTCTCATCCGACCAGCCGTGCGCGGACGCGAATTGCTGAGTCGTCGGCGGCGACGCGTGACCGGCGCCGCCGCACGCGCCAGACGGCTGCACAGTGCGCGGTCGCGTGCCGGGCCTCTGCGGGCGGCGAGGACCCTACCGCCGTGCTCGATGTTGAGTAGGCCGCGTAGGCCCTGTGCCGCCGGCGTCCTCATCGCTCCCGAGGAGGTGACAGACCTGCTCACCCGGATGCGGGCGGACGAAGTGGACATCATCGAGCAGTATGACGATCCGGGCTTCGTCTCGTTTACCTGCGCAGACCCCGACGGTCACCGAATCGAAGTGTGCTGGGAGGTCTCCGGGGCCCTGACGGGCTTTTGATGGTCTGCCTCGCGGCGGTCGCGGCGAGCCCGCCGAGATGAACCGGCGCGAACCACGAAGGCCCGGCCTCACCCACACAGGGGGATTCAACCTGTCGTCGCAACACCGATGATCAGCAGGCTTTTGGCCGGGAGCTCAGGGCGCGCCCTGAGTAAAGCGCATCAAGGCCCTGTGCGGCTGATGATCTCTCACAAACCCGGTCGTCACGGGAGCCCCGGTGTACCGACACGCCGTCATGCCTAGCCGGTACATGTCCGTAAACGATGTCCGACCCGGGCCGCGCCCTGCCGGCTGCAGCGAAGCCCAGCCAATGCATCAGAGCAAGCCTCGGCCCCGATCGACCGCCCCTGCGGGCCTGGGAGAAGGGGTGGGTGATCAGACCGCTCGATAAAAGACTACTAAGCGCTACGCCTCGACAACGCCGTGAGGCGCGAATCGCGGGAGATCACAACGGACTCGATCTTCCTTCAGGTGCGCTGTGCTGTACTCAAGGTCTACATCTGACCTGCGGTGATGCCAGAAAACCTTGGAGTCGAGGCATGATCGGTCGTGTTCACACCGAAGAGGTCACTGGTTCGAACCCAGTATCGCCCACCCCGTTCTAGCAGGTCAGCAAGGGTCTCGGAGATCACTCCGGGACCTTTTTCGATCTTCAGGCCCGTCCGGGAGCCAAACGGGGAGCCACCGCTCCCAGACCTACGCCGACCGGCTGCGACCGAAGACCGTGTTCATGGCCTCGGCTCCCTGCGTGATGACCGGCCTGAGCTGGTGCCGGTACACCTTCTCGGTCACGGCCGTCCCCGCGTGCCCGACCAGATCGGCGATCGTCTCCAGGGGTACCCCGCTGTCACTCATGATCGAGACGAACGAGTGCCGGAGCTCGCGAGGAGTCCAGTCTTCCCCGATCCCGGCTTTCGAGGTGATCAGCCGGAAGCCGCCGCGCCGCACATTGGCGGCGTCCAGCGCAGTCCCGACCCCTGTGCAGAAGACCAGATTGTTGTCCTGCCAGAGCTCCGCACGGAGCCGCTGGACGGCCTGCCGCCTATGGTGCTTGCGCAGGGCGTCTGCGGCCTGCGTGGGCAGCTCGAGGGTCCGACGGGACTTCTTGGTCTTGGTGTCACCGTGCTTTCGCACCGACCGCCAGAGGAAGAGCCCGCGCTTCCCCGGTGCGGATGCCGGCCATGAGGCTGAGCACCACGTAGGCGTGCAGCCGGGATGACTTGGCCGCCTCGAGGACGGCCATGGCCTGGGGGAGTGCGAGAACATAGAGAGCAAACCTGTCGTGGTCGAAGCCGGCCTCGTCGACGGGCCGCCAGGCGTCCGCCTCCTCGTCCCAGGCGACGACGTGATCCCACTGGCCTTGCTCGGCCGCCCGGCCTTCCCCTTGGACGTCGTGACCAACTCGGCCACGTTCCGTGTGACCCGGTCCCGGGCCTGCGCCTGCCGGATCGAGCGCTTGAGGATCGCATGGACGCCCTGCAGGGTGCGTGTGGCCGTCGCCGCGGTGTTGCGCGCCGTGAGTACGATCGGGCCTCCCTTGGCGTCCAGGTGTGCGCAGTCCAGCTCCAGCAGCGCCTCGATCGAGGCCGTGTCCCACGCGGTCGACAGGAGCGCCGCCAGCGTGCTGGTGCCGGCGTCCAGCTACCCCGCGTCGCGGCTGCCCAATACGGGGCGGGCCCGCACATCGCTCGCACCCGACTGCGCCCCGGTGACCTGCTGTTCTTCGCCACCGACACACGTAACCCGGCGACGATCCACCACGTCGGGCTCTACTACGGCCGCGGACAGATGATCCACGCCCCCCAAACCGGCGACGTCGTCCGCATCTCCCAGTTCACCGGCAACCCCTACCGCGAGCGCCAGTACATCGGCGCCACCCGCCCCAGCACAGCCCACATCGCAGCCTGACCGGAGGACCATGCCCAACCGCTACAACGCCCATGCCACCACCCGCCAGAACTGCCGCGACAACCGCGACCACGATCAGGCCCACGGCCGCACCCGGCCGAACCGCACCGCCCGCCACCCGGCACCGTCCCGAACCACGAAGACACCGCAGCCGTGCGGACCGATCCGGGCGTTCAGCTACGGCGGCGGCCGGCAATCCACCGCCGCCCTCGTGCCGGCCGCCCAACGCCGCATCGACTTCCGCACGCGTCAAGGTCCCAAGCCGGCGTCGCTACTTCACGTGCCTCAACAACCATCAATCCACAAGGAGATGTGAGAGGCGAGCCATCAGCCAGGACGTCCCAGGCCGTGTCCGATGGATCAGCGATGATCCAGAGCAGGGCGATGATCGGGACGATCGCTGCGCGGTAGTTGCGGGCGAGCTTGTCGAAGCGGGTGGCGATGCCGCGCCATCGCTTGAGGCGGCCCGATGCGGCGTTCGACCACGTTGCGGCGCCTGTAGAGGGCTGGATCGAAGGCCGGGGGCGTCCGCCGCGCGAGCCGCGCGCGCTGCGGCAACCGGGATGTCCCACGGACTGAGAGCTGGAGCCGGGCGCTCGACGGGGTGACCGGCCTCGTCACTCCGCCGCGTCACTCCGCCGCGTCACTCCGCCGCGTCACTCCGCCGCGTCACTCCGCCGCGTCACGGCACCGCCGGCGGACACGCTCTTGACGCACTGACAAGGCGGCACTTAGTCTCTTGTCACAGCGACAAGGAGAGGATGTTCCATGGAGATAGAAGGCAGTCGGGTCCTGGTGACAGGGGCTTCGAGCGGGATCGGCCGGGAAGCGGCACGGGCTTTCGCCGCGGCGGGTGCGGAGGTGGTCGCCGTGGCGCGCAGGGCCGAGCGCCTCGCGGCGCTGGAAGCGGAGTCCGCCGGCGCGGTGTCGGTGATCACCGCGGATCTGAGCGAGCCGGGTGCGGCGGCTCGGGTCGCGGAGCGTGCCGGGCCCGTGGACGTCCTGGTCAACGGCGCGGGAAGCGAGACCGGTGGGACGGTCTGGGCGGTCGGCGACCGTGACGAGGCCCGGCGCATGTTCGAGGTGGACTGGTGGTCGCCGTTGGCGATGATCGCCGCGCTCGTTCCCGGGATGCGGGAGCGCCGCGCGGGGGCCGTGGTCAACGTGACCTCGATCCGGCAGGTGCTCGCCTGGCCGTCACTGGGCCACAGCGCCGCGGCGAAGGCCGCGCTCGCGCAACTCACTTCGACCCTGCGCCTGGAACTGCTGGACACCGGTGTCTCCGTTATCGAGGTGATTCCCGGTCCCGTCGACACCCCGGCTCTGGGGGCGAGCATGCTGCTGCCCGGTTTCGTGGAAGTCCTGGACGGGATGCTCGGCACGGGCACCGCGGCGGAACTCGCCGAGCTGATCGTCCGCGCCGTGCGGGACGAGCACGAGCGGGTTTTCTATCCCGCGGTGACCGTCGAGCACGCCTACCACCGTCCGATGGAGTTGCGTGCTGCGATCACCGACGCGGTCCGGGAACGCGGCAGGCTCCCCGACGAACTGGCCGACACCCTGGTCGTGGGGCCGGACTCCCCGATCATCGCCGACGCCAAGGCGGCCTGGGAGCACGCCCGCTGAGATAGCGTCCCCGGTATGCCGCGCAACAGACAGGACGTCGACCGGGATGTCAAGATCGCAGAGATCCGCCGGGCCGCGGTGGGCATCCTGCGCGATGGCGGTCCCGCCGCCCTGTCCCACAGCGCGGTGGCGAAGCGGCTCGGGCTCGCCCGGACCGCGATCTACTGGTACTTCCCCACCAAGGACGACCTGTTCGTCGCCGCCCTGGCCGACGTGTACGCCGAGGATCTCGGTACTCCGCCCGAGGACAACCGCTTGATGACCCGGCTGCGATGGGCCGTTGAACGCCTCACCGCGCTCCAGCCGCTCACCCACGCCATGCACGAGCGCGCCAAGCACTCCCAGGCCGCGGCCGATCTCGAAGCCGGTTTCCAGGAGGCCATGACCTCCCGCCTGCGCACCCTGCTCGCCCCCCACGTCGAGCCCGGCAGGCTCGACCTCGTCACGGCCGCGATCGTCGTCTTCGTCGAAGGGCTGCTCGTTCAGCCGCGAAGCGCCCAAGAGCGCGAGGACCTCCTCCACTTCCTGGTCACCGAACTGACCCGCGAACCGGCCGACCCCGCGTGAACGCATCCAACGGAGTTCGTAGTGCCCGAATACGCGCCCAGCCCCTTCGAAACCGTCCGTGACCAGGTCGCCCTCTACGAAGCCACCGACGGTGAACAGGGCGGCACCCTGGAAGGCAGACCGGTGGTCATCCTTTCCACCCTCGGTGCCAAGACCGGCCGGATCCGCAAGACGCCGCTGCTGAAGATCGAGCACAACGGCTCCTATGCCGTCGTGGCCTCCTACGGGGGAGCGCCCGTCCACCCTGCCTGGTACCACAACGTGCTCGCCCATCCCGAGGTCGATCTCCGCGACGGCGCGACGATCAGACGGCTGCGCGCCCGCGAGGTCTCCGGTGCGGAGAAGAACGGCATATGGCGCATCGCCGACGCCATTTGGCCGGACTTCCCCGGCTACCGAGCAGCGGCCGCCCCCCGTGCCATCCCTGTTCTCCTCCTGGAACCGATCACCTGAACACCTCGTGCAGGTCGTGATGGCACGCCGGTCGGCCTTGAGACGGTCGGCGCGGACGCTGGCACGGCCTCGGCCGCCTCACCCGTCGTAGTACGGAAGGCTTCGATTGCCATCGATCGCGCCATGGCTCGTTTGAACAGGTGCGGCCGGGCGGCCATCGAATCGCTGGTCCATCGCTTCACCTCCGGGGGACCACGCAGAACACGCTGACCGGTTCGAGGGCGAACTGGTCAACATGCTCGTGCACTCCCTCACCTCCCAGCCGGCCGGCGCTCCGGCCCGATGGCCACGGCAGGCGGCGGCTCGACTCGTGCCTCGAGTCGCGCTTCGGCCGGACCGTGCTGCGCGGGCTCGCGGGAACCGCGCCGCTCCGGCGCCGCGCGTGGTTTGCCCAGGTGCCGTCGTCAGGCCTGGTAGGTGAGTCCGTGGGTGGCGAGGTCGTCGAGGAGGTCGCGTGGTGGAAGGATCTGGGCCGGGGCGAGGGCGCCGGTCCCGGTGAAGCCGGGGTCGAGGGTCGCGGCGGCGATCCGGGCCGCGATGGGTGCGGTGATGTCGAAGATCCCGCGGGCGTCGATGACCCCGCGGGTCGTGCGGCCGCCGGCGGTGACCCCGGCCGTGATGCGGAAGGTCGTGGGGTCGTCGTCGATGCGGGTGGCGGATGCCCCGGTGACGGCCGTGAAGGCCCGGCGGACCAGGGGCGCCGCCGGTGACCGCAGCGCCCGGCCGAGCGCCCGGACGGCCGGCGCGACGAGGCGTGCGGGCAGCGGGGCGCCGAACGTCGAGGCGGTCATGACGGTCCGGACCCGCTCGACATCGAGGTGCCGGGGGATCGTCAGGACCTCTGGCGCCGGGTAGGTGATCGTGGTCCGGCGGCCGATGGGTTCGCCGAAGTCGGTGACCTGGGCACGCGGATCGGCGACCTCGACCAGCGTCCCGTCGTACTGGAGGATCGGCTGCCCGAGCCCGCGCAGGACGTTGTCGCGCGCCGCGCCGCTGGGCGTCCAGCCGGTGAGGTGGTAGGCGATCTCGACCGCCTCGGGACGGCCCGTCCGGGCGGCCATCGCGGCGACGAGCAGGTCGGCGAGCGCGGCGTAGAACGCGGCGGACGGGACGACCGCGCGGCCCGCGCGGAGTGCGGGCTCGTGCAGTTCGTCGAACAGGAACCGGACCGCCCGTTGCTCGCCGCTGATGTCGACGTAGTGCGCGCCGGCCGCGAGCGCCGCCCGCGCGACGGGCTCGCAGGTGTGCACGAACGACCCGGCGGCGTTGACGACCGTCGTCACCCGCGCGCAGATCTCCTCCGCGTTGTCCAGGCCGGTGATCGCGACGGTGTGCTCCGGGGGAGCGGCGGCGGCCAGCTTGGCCCGGTCCCTGCCGACGTGGAGGACCGTGTGGCCGCCCGCGGTGAGGGCGGCGGCGATCCGGCGTCCGGTGTACCCGGTCGCGCCGAAGACCGCGATGTCGTGACTGCGCATGGGTTCGTCCTCAGGTGGGGTCGCCGGCCGTGGCGGACGGCTCGAAGAAGGTGGTGACGGCGTCGATCAGGGCGGCGGTGCGTTCTTCGGCGATGTAGTGGCCGCATCCGGGAAGCTCGTCGAGCCGCATCGCGGGTGCGTGCGTCCGGTAGGCGTGGGAGAGGCGCTGCGTCAGGGGATCCTCGGCGCCGTTCAGGTGCAGGATCGGCAGGGCCAGCGTGAGCCACCGGGCGTTCGCGACGAAGTAGGGGACCTCGCGGACGATGAGGTTCCGGTTGTAGCGGGTGGTCGCGCGCCGGGCGTCCGGCCGGTGCATCACGGCGCAGTACGCCTCTTCTTCGTCCGGGGTGAAGGCGCCGGCCCGCCGCCAGGTGCGCAGGCATGTGCGGGGGACCTGGAGCCAGGTGTTGTTGGCGCGGCCGAGCAGCGCTGCGGTGTAGACGTGCCAGGGACGCCAGACCTGGCGGGGGTGCGCGCCGAGGGAGGCCCACGGGTGCGGCGCCGCCATCGGCATGAGCCGGGTGACCCGGTCGGGCTGGTCCAGGGCGAGCCGGTACCCGATGACGGCGCCCCAGTCGTGGCCGACGACGCCGCAGCGGTCGATGCCGAGGGCGTCCATCACACCCGTGACGTCACGGGCCAATCTGCGCAGGCTCCAGTCGGTGCCGGCCGCGTCCGACCGGCCGAGCCCGCGCAGGTCCGGGCAGATGACGCGGAACCGCTCGGCGAGCGGGCCGATGACGTCCCGCCAGGCGTACCAGTGCTGCGGCCAGCCGTGCAGCAGGACCAGCGGTGCGCCGGTCCCGGCCTCGGCGACGTGGATCCGGCAGCCGTCGTCGACGGTGACGTGCCGGTGGGTCACGCCCGGCGGTTCGATCAGCCGCATCGTTCCTCCTGGTCCACGCCCTGCGTCCAACCACGCAGGATCACCTCGTCGGTCAGCGGCTCGTGGGCGGCGAGGTACCGCTCGTAGCGCGCGAGCTCGCGCGCCGCCGCCCGGGTGCTGAGCGTTCGGGCCGTCCCCGCGGTCTCCCGGCACAGCGCTGCCCGGGACGGCCGGGTGCTCGTCTCATGCACCGCGCGCTTGATCTCGCGGGTGACGACCGCCGACGGCCGGGCGAGCCCTTCGCAGAGCTCCAGGACCCGGTCGTGCAACCGTTCTCTCGGGTGGACGTGCTGCACGAGCGACAGCCGGGCGGCCTCCCGCGCGGTGATCCAGTGCCCGCGCAGCAGCAGGTCGAGGGCGGCGCCGGTCCCGACGGTGCGGGTGAGCCGCTGCGTCCCGCCCGCCCCGGCGAGGATCTCCAGGTCGGACTCGGGCAGCCCGATCAGCACGTCGTCGGCGATGACGCGGATGTCGCAGGCGAGCGCGAGGATGCATCCCATTCCCAGGCACAGGCCGTTGATCTCGGCGACCACGACCTTGTCGAGGCGGGTGAGGCGGTCGAGGGCGGCGGTCGTCCGCGCGAGGAAGAGCGCGTGCCGGGCGATGGTCTTGCGCAGCGCCCGGTCGACCCGCCGGCCGCGCACGGCCGCGCCCGCCACCGCCGCGACCAGGCGCCCGGCCCCGAACCCGAGCGGCAGCGGGACCGAGGAGGCGCCCCGCGCCAGCGATGGGACGTCGAAGTGGGTGAGGAAGCTGGTGCCCGTTCCGGTGAAGACGACGACCCGGACCGACGGGTCGCGCCGCAGCGCCCGGGTGAGGCCGTCCAGCTCGACGCTCATCTCCTCGTCGAAGAAGTGCCGCGGCGGGTTGTCGAAGGTCACCGTCATGACGGCGCCCTCCCTCCGTACGGCCAGCCTGCGTCCGGTGCTCATCGGCCCGCCTCCTCGCGGTCGAAGGTCCAGGCGAGGTGGTGGGTGAGCCGTGCGGCATCGTGGACGGTGCTCCAGCCGACGTTGTCGACCGTGTCGGTGGGGCGGTGCAGGTGGCTGATCCATCCGTCGCGGACCGACAGCAGGGACACCGTCTCCAACCCCGCGAGCGTCGTCACCGCGGCGTCGGTCGGGTTCGGGATGGTGATCGTCTGCAGCGGGACGTCGAGGTCGCGCGCGGCCCGCACGGCCCGGTCGACGGCCCGGGCCGAGGCGCGGTTGCTGAGCGCCTCGCGACGGGCGACGGCGACCGAGCCGGGACTGCCGACCGCGTCGAGGTTGACCACGAGCGTCGAACCCGGATCGAGCGGGCCGCCGTGCGCGCGCAGCCAGTGCAGGATCCCGGTGCTGCCCGCCTCCTCCCCACCGGGGAACACCACGAGGACGGTGGTGCCGGTCAGCGGTTCCGTGGCGAGTCGCCGCGCGACCTCCAGCACCGCGGCGACACCGGAGGCGTTGTCGTTGGCGCCGGGAGTGGTCGGGCTGCGCATCGACTGGACCATGAGCGCGGCGCTCACCGCCAGCACCCCGGCCCCGGCGATCCGCACCGCCCGCGAGGGGGCCGCGGCCGCGGCCATCGCGGCGAGCGCAGCCGCGTGGGTGGGCAGGGCGTGGCCGGTGGACCGGGCGAGGCGCCGGCTCGCCGCGACCGTGCCGGGATGCCAGACCATCCCCATGTGCGCGGCGTCGTGGTGGGCGACCAGGACGAGGGTGCGGCGAGAGGGTCCTGCCGACGGGATGCGCGCCCAGGCAGTGGAGCCCTCCCCGCGCGGCAGCAGCCGCCTCACCCACTTCGAACGCCCGGAGACCTCCAGTTCGTAGGAGGCGGCCAGCGCCGCGCCGAGCAGCCGCGCGGCCGGATGCTTCAGCAGCGCGAGGTCCGCCGCGAGCGCGAGGTGGGCAAGATGCGCCGGGACCCAGGAGGACTGCGTGGGGAACGCCGCGACCGCGGCGTCCTCGGCGCCGATCGCGGTGAGGCGGGCCGCGAGGTGGCGCGCGGACTCGCGCTCTCCCTGCCGGGTGGTCCGGCGGTCGAGGCCGACCAGGGCCTCGACGTCGTGGCGGAGCCGCGCGACGGCGTCGTCCTCGGTGGTCGTCGTGTCCAGGGTGGTCATGCCTTCGCACCTTTCGCCGACTGACGGATTTTCACAGACTTGAAGTCTTTAAAGAACTGACAGTCGGCGAGTATTCTCCGGTCCATGAGCACGGTCAAGCCCAACCGGCGTGAGATGTACGCCGCACTGACGCGTACCGCCGTCGTCGACGCGGCGCGCGAACTGTTCGGGACCGCCGGGTACGAGGCGACGTCGATCGACGACATAGCGCGCGCCTCGCAGACCAGCAAGGGCGCCGTCTACCACCACTTCCGCGACAAGCAGGAGATCTTCGCCGAGGTCTTCCAGGCCGGCCAGGAGCGGCTGATCGCCCGCGCGATCGAGGCCATGCCGCCCGCCGCCGCGACCGCCTGGGAACGGGTCGAGGCCGCCACGCGGGCGTTCCTCGAGGCCTACGTCGAGGACGCCGAGGCGCGCCACATGCTGCGGCAGGCCATGACCGTGCTCGGCTGGGACCGGGTCCGCGAGCTCGACGAGCGGATGGCGCTGCCCCTCATCCGCGAAACCCTCGCCGAGGCGATCGAGGCCGGCGAGGCGCGCTCGGTCTCCGTGCCGGTCGCCGCCGACCTGCTGCTCGGCCTCTACTGCAACGCCGTCCTCGTCATCGCCGCCGGCGCCGACCCGGCCCGGACCGCCGGGGAGGTGCAGGGCGTCGTCTCGGCGCTGCTCGGCGGCCTGCGATCTTGATACGCTGCGGCGGGCCCCGCGCCCCGGCGCGTGCGTCCGGCGCTTCCTGACCCCCCGAGGGGAGTACGCGTGGAGCAGGGCATGGTGCTGAGCGGCCGGTACCGGCTGCGGAGACGGCTCGGCCGCGGCGGGATGGGCGAGGTCTGGGCCGCCCAGGACGAGGAACTGGACCGCCCGGTCGCGGTGAAGATCGTGCTGGCCGGGCTGGACGGCGATCCCCAGTCGCTCCTGCGCCTGCGTAAGGAGGCCCGCACCGCCGCCCGGCTCCAGCACCCCGGCATCACCGTCGTCCACGACATCGGCGAACACGACGGGCACCCCTACTTCGTCATGGAACTGCTCTCGGGACGCGACACCCGGACCCTGCTGACCGGATCACCCGGTGGCCTCCCGCTCGCGGACGTCCTGCCGCTCATGGCACAGGTCGCCGAAGCACTCGCCTACGCCCACGAACGCGGCGTCGTCCACCGCGACATCAAACCGGCCAACCTCGTGGTCCTGCCGGGCGGCGAGGCGAAGATCTGCGATTTCGGCATCGCCCGCTACGCGGAGGCGTCCACACAGATCACCGCGACCGGAGGACTGCTGGGCACCCCCGCCTTCATGGCCCCCGAGCAGTGGAAGGGCGACCCGGTCGCCCCACCGGCCGACCTGTACGCCTTCGGCGCGACCCTCCACACGCTGCTGACCGGCGCCCCGCCCTACCCCGGGCCCACCCCGATGGCGCTCATGCACCAGCACCTCAGCAGCCCGCCGCCCCGCCTCGGCGCCCACCTGCCCGCCTCCCTGGACGACCTCCTCCAGCAGCTCTTGGCCAAGGACCCCGCCGCCCGGCCAGCGTCCGCGCGCGAGGTTAAGGCGGTCCTCGAATCCTGCACCGCCGCCCGGCCGCCGGGCGACGCGCGACCCGCCGCCACCATCGCCGTCCAGCAACCCGCCTCCGCCCCCACCGTCCGGGTGCCCGCTCAGCCGACGAACCCCGGTTCGCCGAGGGGCGCCGGGCCCGTCAGGTCCGTGTGGGCCTTGGCCGCGGGGATCCTCCTGGTTCTCTTCGCGTTCGTCCTGGTGATCGCGGTCCACTTCCCCAGCGCTGCCGACAAGGCCGATCCCCGCTGGCCCCTCATCGTGGACGCGACCGCCGCCGGCGTGGTGGGAGGCAGCAGCTACCTCGGCTTCTATGCTCTGAGTCGTGCCCTGGCCTTCCCCGACGGCCTTCGACGGTTCACCGTGGCGATCTTCGAGTTCACCGATTGGTTCGGCGACGACCTCTCAGCGCCCGGCCGCATCGGCAAGGCCGTGGCCCTGGCCTTGAGCATCGTCACGGTCGCCGCCTTCTTCGCATCGGCCTCAGCGTGGGTCACCTTCACCAGCAGCCTCTTGTGAACTCGCGGTACCGCCGTGACCGGCTCGGGGCGTCCCATGACCTCGCGCCGGGAGGGCGGACGCCTGGCACCTTCTTCAGATAGACGGTATTGTTTATCTGAGGGTCGGAGGATGGTGGGCATGGAACCCCTGCGGGCGGGCGATCCGGACCGGGTGGGCACGTACCGGCTGCTGGCCAGGCTCGGAGGCGGCGGCATGGGGCGGGTGTTCCTCGGGCGGTCGCGGGGGAGCAGGCTCGTCGCGGTCAAGGTCGTGCGGCCCGAACTGGCGGGGGACGAGCGGTTCAGGGAACGGTTCGCGGACGAGGTCGTGGCTGCGCGCAGGGTGGGCGGGTTCTACACGGCGCAGGTCGTGGACGCCGACCCCGACGCCGAGCCGCCATGGCTGGTCACCGCTTACGTCCCCGGCCCGTCCCTGGAACAGGCCGTTCATGCGCACGGTCCGCTTCCGCCGGCGACGATCGCCGTCCTGGGCGCGGGGCTCGCTGAGGGATTGGCCGCCATTCACTCGTGCGACCTGGTCCATCGCGACCTCAAGCCGGGGAACGTCATCCTCGCCGAGGACGGGCCCCGCGTCATCGACTTCGGAATCGCCCGGGCACTGGACGCCTCCCACCACACGCGGTCGGTCATCGGCACACCGCCGTTCATGTCGCCCGAGCAGACCTACGGGACGGAGATCGGTCCGGCCAGCGACGTGTTCTCGCTCGGCTCGGTGATCGTGCACGCGGCCACCGGCCGCGGGCCCTTCGGCGAGGGGCCCTTCGAGCCGCTGATCTACCGCATCCGGCACGACCCGCCCGACCTCGACGGCCTGCCTCACCGCCTCGCCGGCCTGATCGCCGGCTGCCTGGACAAGGACCCGGCCGCCCGTCCCGCCCTCGCCGAGATCCTCGACCACCTCGCCGACCCGCAGGACGCCGTCGGCGCTTGGCTCCCGCCCGCCGTCGTCACCGACATCGCCCACCTCCGCGACGCGACGCGCACTCTCGCGCCGCGTACCGGCGCGAACTCATCGACGCAGGACAAGCACGACCTGGTCCGCTCGCCGGGATCCGGTGCCGCCGGCTCGGCCTCCGACACGCCGGGCGCACGGCGGACCGGCGACGCCACGCACACGCCGGCCCCAAGAACAGGCGATGTGTTGGACCGCGGTGCGTCGCACGGCGACCGGGCGGCGGCGGGTACCAAGCCCGTCCGCGCGCCGGGGGCGACCACCGCCACCCGCACCGTGCCGCGGGGAGACGTCGGCGCGACGCCCCGGACGTCCGGGTTCTGGATCGGCCACTGGGCCAAGGTCTGCGGCGCGCTCGTCCTCTATCTGGTCGCGGGCCGACTGCCGATCATGACCGAGACCTGGACGGCCAAGCGGACCGGAGCGTTCGCGGCCGACCTGCACCTCGTCTTCGACCCCGCCGCCCCGTGGACCGAGCAGAAGCCCGCGGGCGTCTCCGGCGTCTCGTCGGACTGGGTGTTCACCGCGCTGGTAGGAAGCGGCGTGCTCCTGCTGGCGGCTGCCGCCGTCGCGCTGCCCCTGCTCACCGGTTCCGAACCCGCGCGGAAGGCGCTCTACGGGATCAGCTCGCTGTGGGCGGTGTGCGTCGGGCTGATATCCGTCGTACCGTTCATCACGCTCTTCGGGGACGGGATCGGCGACGACAACTCCGCCTACAACATCCGCTCCGTCCCACAGCTCGGCATGTACGCACTCTGGCTGGCGACCGGGCTCGCCTTCCACGCGATCCATCAGTTCCACCGAACCTCGCGTCCAGCGGAGGCGGAGTCGACCGCGGCCCCGGCTGATCAACCCTCGTAGCACTGTCAAGACCTTGCCTCACTTGGTGAGACGGCGGAGGCAATCAGGGCAGTGGCGATGCCGACCGAAGTCCGGCAAGAGGTCCGTGCTCCGGCCGGTGCGCGGCGCGGTAGCGGCCGGGGGGCTGGCCGACGACGCGCTTGAAGGCACGGGCGAAGGCGAACTCTGAATCGTAGCCGACCTCGCGCGCGATGCGGCGCAGCGGTGCCTGCCCCTCGCGCAGCAGCCGGGCGGCGACCGTCATCCGCCACGCGGTGACGTAGGCCATTGGCGTCTGGCCGGTCAGCGTCGTGAAGCGGCGGCTGAATCCGGTTTGTGAAGCACCGGCGGCCTGCGCGAGGGCCTGCACCGTCCACGGCCGGCCTGGATCACCGTGGACGAGAGCGAGTGCGGTGCCGACCGCCGGATCCTGTAGCGCCCTGGCCCAGCCCTCGGCCCCGCCGGCCCGCGTGACGAGCCAGGAACGCAGGACGTAGACGAACAGCAGGTCCAGCAGGGATGCCACGACCGCGGGTGCACCCGGTGAATCACCGTCGACCTCTGCGGCGAGCAGGCCGAGGGCCGCGGCCAGGCTGCTGCCGCGGGCTTGGCCTGCCGTGATGTGCACCACGGCAGGCAGCGACTCGGTGAACGGGTGGTGCGGCGCATGCTTCAGCAGGTAGGCCCCGCACAGCAGGCCTGTGATCGGCCCCTCCCCCTCGAGGACGAGATCGGCGCTGGACATCCCCTCGAGCGTCCCGCCGAACACCTCCTCGAAGGGCCGCGCTCGACGTCCCACGGCATCGGAGACGACGTGGCCGATACCGGAGGGCAGGAGGGCGACGTCACCCTGGGCGAGCAGGATCGGCTCACCACCGTCGGGAGTCAGGTAGTACGCCCCGGTGATGACCACATGGACGGTGGCGATCGAACGCGGGGCGAACGCGATGCTCCAGGGTCCGCTCAGCCGCGTTCGGCCGTAGGCGACGCTGCCGGTGCGGGTGGCGGCGACGATGTCGGCCAACACGTCGGTGACGACGTCGCGTTGGGCAGTTTCGGATATGGATTGGTCGGAAACCGTCATGGATCGTGCCCTGAAAGCGCTCCTACGGTGTCAATCGTTCACGGTCAACCTACTCGCTGGGGGCGAAGCATGGGCACCACTGTTCTCGTTCTGGGGGCGACCGGCCGGACCGGTCGGCGTCTCGTTGCGGAGCTCCTCGATCGAGGAGTCGTGGTCCGTGCGGCCTCCCGCAACCCGGGACGGCCGAAGCCCGGCGTCGAACCGGTCCGCTTCGAATGGTCTGACCGGCGCACATACGGCCCGGCTCTGGAGGGGGCCGACGGGATCTACCAGGTGCTGCAGCCGGCCGCTGCCGACGCCACCGAGGACGTCACGGCGCTGCTCGACGCCGCCACCACGGCAGGGGTGCGCAGGCTGGTCCATCTCTCCAACGCGACCGCTCATCTCGCCGACGAGGAGTTTCCGATGCGGCGAGTGGAACATCTCGTCGAGAAGTCGCCTGTGCCGAGCACGATTCTGCGGCCGAACGTCTTCGATGAGATCTTCACCGAGTATCCGGCAATCGTTCAGGGCGTGCGCGATGGTGTCGTGACTGTCCCGGCCGGCGACGGTCGCGTGGCTCCTGTCTCAGTGGCGGACGTGGCCGCGGTCGCCGCGGTGGCACTGACCGAGGACGGCCACGAGGGCAAGACGTATGCGCCGACCGGCCCCGACGCGCTCTCGTTCGCCGAGCTCACCGACATCGTGTCCGCTTCGGCGGGCAGGCAGGTGCGCTACCGACCCATCGCCCCGGACGAGTTCCGCTCCACCGCGCTCGGCGCCGGAGTCCCGGTCCACGTCGTCGACTTCTACGCCGCGATGTACGACGGGATCCGCCAGGGCTGGGCAGCACAGCCGACCGACGATGTGCTCCACGTCACCGGGCGGGCGCCGATCGCCTTTGCCGAATACGCGCGTGGCGCAGTGGGAGCCTGGCGCTGAGACGAGCAACAACCGGACGCCGTCGCCTAGGCAGGGCACGAACAGTCGGCTGGACGACTGTCCGGTCGCCGTCACGCCCCCACTCAGCAAGCTGCGATGAGACCCGAGTAGCCCTTCGTAGTGATCGCTACGGCTTGTGACTAGCGTTCGGTGCGCTCGTCGCCGCGTCCTCCAGAGTGAACGGTCTTCTTCTCGTCTCCGGCCCCGGCGTTTCTACGTGACGACTCGGGATATCGAACCTGGCCGCCGTCGGCGTGGGAGCCCTGTTCATCAGGGCACTGCCAGGGCGGTTATCGGAACTCTGTTCCGCCCTGGCCTCGGCGTCACGGACGCACTGACGATCCCGGGGGACCGGCCTGAGTTCAGCGCGACGTATTTCCTGGTCGTCTTTTCCGGGCTCGTCTGCGCTGTCCTGCTATCGGGCCTCGTCGATCAGGGCGTGGGGACCTGGATTTCGAGCACCACGCCGGCTGCTCTCCCGTCATCGGCTCGGGCACGTGCGGCACAGGGTGCATCCTCGAGCTGTCGCGGACGCACGGCGAGGAGAAGTACCCGTGGCTGAAGCCGAGTGATGAGGGTCGTCGCGACCATCGAAGGCCTCGGAAGCCTGCGCAACACGATCGTTGACGCCGACCCTGTGCATCCGCTGGACCGTCCCTAGGGCCTGTTTCTTGGATCGGCTGACGGTGGGCGTTGGTTGGGTCACTGTGGGTTGATGGGTCGTGGTGACTTTGACCGATGCGCAGTGGGAGCGGCTGGCGCCGTTGCTGCCGCCGACCGGCGGGCGGGGTGGACGGTGGGTCGATCACCGGCAGGTGATCAATGGGATCTGTCATCGGGTGCGGACCGGTGTGCCCTGGCGTGATCTGCCGACCGAGTTCGGGGAGTGGATCACCGTCTACAAGCGGTTTCGGCGCTGGTCGGCGGACGGGACCTGGGAACGGCTGCTTCAGGTGGTGCGGGCCCAGGCCGACGCCGCCGGTGACATCGACTGGCGGGTATCGGTCGATTCCACGATCGAGCGGGCGCATCAGCACGCGGCCGGCGCCCCGCACCGGCCGCCACCCGCCTCACCTGAAAGGGGGGACGGCGCCGGGACGAACCAGGACAACCCGTCATGGCGCGAGTTGGTGGCCCTGCTGGAGGAGGTGGCCCGGCAGGCGAAGCACTAGGACGTTCCCGCGGCGGGTTGTCCACCAAGATTCATCTGGCCGCCGACGGCCGCTGCAGGGTCCTGTCGTTCCTGGTCACTCCCGGTCAGTGGGGCGACAGCCCGCAGTTCATCGCGGTCCTGGACGCCATCGGTGTCGCACGGCTGGGGCCGGGCCGCCCACGCCGCCGTCCCGAGCACGTGCTGGCCGACAAGGCCTACTCCTCGCGGCCCACTCCTCGCGCGCCAACCGGGCGTATCTGCGCCGACGCGGGATCGGACACACTATTCCCGTGCCGACCGACCAGCGGCAGCACCGCCGCGACCGCGGACGCCGCGGCGGCCGACCGCCCGGCTTCGACCCCGAGCGCTACAAGCAGCGCAACACCGTCGAACGCGCCATCAACCGCCTCAAGCAGTTCCGCGCCGTCGCGACCCGCTTCGACAAACGCCGCTACCTGTTCACCGGCACCATCACCATCGCCGTCCTACTCATCTGGCTACGCACCTGATCCAAGAAACAGGCCCTAGGCGACGGTGGCGGGGGCGTGGTGGACGGGCTCCAGGGCGATGCCGAGGGTGGCGGCGTGGTTGATGGCCTTGGTGCGGTAGGCGGTGTCGGCCCGTGCCTTGGTGATCGTCGGGTGGGTCGCGGCCACACCGGTCGGCGGCTGCGTGCCGGCGGTGCCGTCCGGCGCGCTGGCCGCGGTGACCAGCACCGCCAGCGGCAGGCCGTGGGTGTCGGTGACGATGTGGCGTTTGCGGCCCACGATCTTCTTGCCGGCATCGGTGTCCTGGCCGGCGGTGGGCACGTCGATGGTGGTCTTGACGCTTGGGGAGTCGATGATGGGGGCGCTGGGCTGGGCCCGGTGCCCCTCCTGTTCGCGGACCAAGCGGAGCAGCCCGGTGAGCTCGGCGAATAGACGGCCGATGGACGGCGCACTGGCCATGCGTTCCTCGTGGCAGGCGGTCAGGACCGGCTCGATCAACGCCTGGCGGGCATCGGACAGATCACTGGGACAACCACGGCGCCTGCTCATGACCCGGCTGTACGTCAGGTGCCCAGGCGTATGCAAATCCGGCAAGGGTGCAGACCGCACCTCACCGAAGGTTTTGGGGCGAGGCAGATTTATGCGCGCAAATCGACCCCGCACCCGCCTCAATCGCATCCCGAAAGGCCTCAAGGCTCGCCCGCCCCATCGCCTCGCCCCTCAGTGTCCCTCCGGAATCGCCGTCGACCGCCGGTTACTGCGATGAGGTTCCCTCTTGGAGGGAACCTGCGGAACATGCCCTCGGCGGAGGAAGGTATCGGTCGAAGAGCGGTTGCCCTCTACTGAGGGTCCCTTTGCTGCCGACACCATCCGAGCGAACGACAACGCGTGATCCTTGGTCGCCGTCGAGCGAATCACGTTTTACGGCTGCCGTACTAGTGGGTCGTTTTCTGTTTAGTATGGCATGGTTTACCGTTGTTTCTGGGTGGCGTTTCGGGGTGCGGCTCGGGGTAGGGGATCGGTGATGCAGCTGCACTGGGCTCAATTTTTCGGTGTGCCGGGTGGTTGGAGGTGCAAGGATTTGCCGCGTGCTGAGCAGGTCACTGATCCGGTGACTTTTCACGGTGAAGGGCCGGTCTGGTCGTCGCGCTGGGGAGGGCTGCGGTGGGTGGACATGCTGGCCGGTGATGTGATGTCGCTGGGGGCCGATGGGACGGTCGGCCGGCGGCATGTCGGCGGTGTCGCGGCCGCGCTGCGCCCCCGGCGTGACGGGGGTGCGGTCATCGCGGTCGGGCGGGGTTTCGCGCTCGAGGACGCCGACGGCACGATGATGGTCCTGCCGGAACTGTGGGGCGATGAGGGCGTCCGTATGAACGACGGGGGCTGTGATCCGGAGGGCCGTTTCTACTGCGGTTCCATGGCCTATGGCAAGACGCCGGGTGCGGGTGCTCTCTATCGGCTCGATCCGGATGGTTCCACGGTCGTGGTGTTGGACGGCGTGACGATTTCGAACGGGCTGGACTGGAGCCCGGATGGACGCTTGGCGTACTACGTCGACACGGCCACGCAAGAGGTCGCGGTATTCGACTTCGACGGGGCCGAGGGTTTGACCGGGGGGCGGACGTTCGCGTCGATCCCTCCCGAGGACGGTGCCCCGGACGGCCTGACCGTTGACGCGGAGGGCGGGGTGTGGGTCGCGTTGAATCAGGGCGGGGCTGTGCGCCGGTATACGCCGGGTGGCGTCCTGGATGAGGTGGTGGAGGTGCCGGTGCGGGGAGTCACCGCGTGCGCCTTCGGTGGTCCGGGCTTGGACGAGCTTTTCATCTCCACTTCCCGCGAGGGCCTTCCTCCCGGCGACGATTCGCCCGCCGGGTCGCTGTTCCGGGCGATGGCGGGCGTGAAGGGCAGGCCGGTACGCGAGTTCGCGGGTTGATCGCCATCGCCCGTCCGGGCCGGTTCCGTCCTGCGCCTACTGGTCCCTGGGGCCGGGTCCGCTGGAACCGGCTGGATACTCCTCAAGAGGCACGAGGTCGTCGGACCAGGCGGACATGACCGGGGCGAGGACCCGCCATGCCTCTTCGGCTTCGTCGCCCCGGATGGACAGGGCGGCGTCGCCCCGCAGGACGTCCAGGAGCAGCCGGCCGTAGGCGGGCAGGTCGGCGGGCTCCATCTGGGCGGTCATGGTCAGCGGTGTGAGGGTCTGCGGACCGGGGCCGATTCCGGTGAGCGCCAGGGTCACGCTCTCCGGGTCGAGCCCGAAGCGGAGCACGTTGGGCACGGCGTCCCCGCTATGGCCGAAGGGCAGGTGAGGGACGGGCCGGAAGCGGACCGCGACCTCCTTGCGGTCGTGCTCGAGCGCCTTGCCGGTGCGGAGCCGGAAGGTGGTGCCGGACCAGCGCCAGCTGTCCAGTCGCAGTTCCACCTCGGCGAAGGTCTCGGTGCGTCCCTGCGGGTCCACGCCGTCCTCGTCGACGTAGGCGGGAACCCTGCGGTCGCCGATGCGGCCGGCGAGATAGCGCGCCCGGCGGGTGCGGCGCAGGACGTCCTCGTCGGTGAGCGGGCGCACCGAGCGCAGCACATCGATCTTCCGGTCGCGGAGGTCGCGCTCGCTCAGGCTGAGCGGGGGCTCCATGGCCACCAGGCACAGCACCTGGAGGAGGTGGTTCTGCACCATGTCCTTGAGCGCCCCGACTCCGTCGTAGTAGCCGGCCCTGTCCTCCAGGGTGAGGGACTCGTCCCACACGATCTCTATCTCGGCGATGTGCGCGCTGTGCCAGAGCGGTTCGAGCACGCGGTTGGCCAGGCGGCTGCCGAGCAGGTTCTGGACGGTGGTCATGGCCAGGAAGTGGTCGACGCGGAACACCGCCTGCTCGGGGACGACCTCGGACAGCAGCCGGTTCAACTCCTGCGCGTCGGTCAGGTTCTCGCCGAAGGGCTTCTCCAGGACGAGCCGGCTGCCCCGGGGGAGGCCCGCGCCGCGCACGGCCGTGACGGCGCCGGGGAACACGGCCGGGGGGAGGGCGAAATAGAGCGCGACCGGCCCATCACCGGCGATGAGGGATGCGAGATCGGCGGGGTCGGTGGCATCGGCTCTCCGGAACCGGGTGGCCCGGGCGACCCAGCTCCTGGCGTCGGCGGGAGACGAGCTCGCGTGCCGGTCGAGCTGCTCGGCCGCCCAGCCGCGGAAGCCCTCGTCGTCCCAGTCCTTCCTGTCGGCGCAGACCAGCTGGAACCCGTCGTCGAGGTGCCCGGCCGCGCGGAGGGCGGCCAGGCCGGGCAGCAGGTAGCGGGCGTTGAGGTCGCCGGTGGCGCCGAAGACGACGAGCCGTCCGATCATCCTGTCCGCCCTTCCCTCGCCCGGGCGAGCGTGACGCCGCCGGCGATGACACCGATGTGGCTGAACGCCTGGGGGAAGTTGCCCATGAACGTCCCTGACGACGGGTCGATCTGCTCGGGCAGCAACCCGAGTGGACTGGCGCGGGAGCACAGCGAGGCGTACAGGTCCTCGGCCTGCTCGGTCCGGCCCTGCAGCGCGAGGTTCTCGACCAGCCAGAAGCTGCACAGCAGGAAGGCTCCCTCGTCGCCGGCGAGGCCGTCGGGCGACTGGTCGTGCAGGTAGCGGTACAGCAGGCCGTCGCCGGCGGACAGGCGTTCGGCGACCGCCGCGGTGGTGGCGGTCATCCGCGGGTGATCGGCCGGGACGACCTTCCGCAGGGGGAGTGCGAGAAGGCTGGCGTCCAGCCCTCCGCCGCCGTCGAGGTGTTCGCTCAGACTCTGCGCGTCCTCGTCCCAGGAGCGTTCCAGGATCCGCCGGCGCAGCTCGTCGGCCGCGTCGCGCCAGGTGCTGAGCGGTCCGGGCAGGCCGAGCCGCTCGCCGATCGACGCGGCGCGGTCCAGCGCCACCTGGCACATCGCGGCCGAGTACGTGAAGACCCGGCCCTCGCTCCGCACCTCCCAGATGCCCTGGTCAGGCTGGCGCCACGCGGTCTGCGCGGTCCGGGCCAGCTCGGCCAGCCGGGTCCACAGGGCGGGTTGCAGATCGCCGCCGGCGCGGAGCCACTGGTCGGCGCAGTCCAGGACCTCGCCGTAGATGTCGTGCTGGCGCTGGTCGGCGGCGCCGTTGCCCCACCGCACGGGAGCGGACCGCCGGTAGCCTTCCAGACCCGGATCCTGGACCTCATCGGGGACGGGATCACCGCCGAGGGTGTACATGATCCGGGGCCGCGGGGTGCTCTCGAAGGCGTCCAGGACCCAGCCGAGGAAGGCGTCGGCCTCGTAGCCGAATCCGACGCGGCGGAACGCGAACACGGTGAAGGCCGCGTCCCGGATCCAGGCGTAGCGGTAGTCCCAGTTGCGGACCCCGCCGATCGGCGCGGGCAGCGAGGACGTGGGCGCCGCCACCAGCGAGCCGTTGATCCAGTCGTCGCACAGCTTCAACGTGATCGCGGCACGCCGGACCAGCGGCTCCTGCGGACCGGCGTAAGCGAAGTTCCGCATCCAGCGGCGCCATGCCTCGACGGTCTCCCGCAGCACCGCCTCAGGATCGAACCGGTGGTGGCGATGGACGCGGCCCCAGGACAGCGTCACGGCGAGACGATCGCCCTGTTGCAGGTCGTGCACGGTGTCCAGGCCGGCCAGCGGCCGGTTGGCGCGCAGGTGCAGCCGCAGGTCCCGCCGCCTGGGCGCCTGCACCTCGAGGCCGCTGGCGAGGACCCGGGTCTGCGCGCCGCCCCAGGGCCGCAGCTCCGCTCGCAGGCGGACGGTCCCGTCAAGGACGACGGCGGACCGGACGAGTTCGGCCCGGCTCCCGCCCGCGTCGTCCGACAGGTCCGCGTCCGCGCGGAGCCCCAGCGCGTCGGTGACCCTGAGCAGGCCGGTCGGGCCGCGCATCTCGGTCACCAGCACTGCGGTGTCGGGCTCGTAGTACTGGCGGGCCTCCCGGAGACCGTCCACCGTGAGAGTGAAATGGCCGCCGCGTTCGTGATCCAGGAGGCCGCACAGCAGCGGGTCGCTGTCGAATCGGGGCAGGCACAACCACGGAATCGAGCCGTCCGGACCGACGAGCGCCGCCGTCGTGCCGTCCCCGATCAGGCCCAGATCCTCCAGCCGGTGATAACCGTCGTGGCTGTGGACCGGCCGGAAGGGCGGATCCGGATCGAGCATGGCGAACTCCTCCTCAATTCCGTCCGGGCGTCGGGCCGATCCGAAGGGCCTTACGGGTGGAAGCCGGCCATCACGTCGTTGACGGGGAAACGCGCCGGCCGCCCGGTCAGGACCCGTACGGCTTCTTCGGCGGCGATGCGCCGCACCGTCCTGGCGGCCTCCTCGGAGTAGTAGGCGGCGTGGGGAGTGATGATCGTGTTGGGCAGCTCGAGGAGGGCGTTGCGGGGGCGCCAGTCGCGTTGCTTCGCGGGTTCCTCTTCGAGGTCGTCCAGTGCGGCGCCGGCGATCCATCCCTCGGTCAGGGCCTGGTGGAGCGCCGCGTCCTCCACGATGGGCCCGCGCGCGGTGTTGACGAGGATCGCGGTCGGCTTCATCCTGCGGAGCGTCGCCCGGTCGAAGGTGTGGTGCGTCTGCGGGGTGAGCGGCGATTGGACCACCAGGTAGTCGGCGCCTTCCACAAGGTCGTCGAAGGACACCGGCCGCACGCCGCGCGAGCGGATCTCGGCCTCGTCGATGAACGGGTCGCACGCCCAGACCTCGACGCCGAACGCCGCCGCGCGCTCGGCGATGAGGCGCGCGATGGCGCCGAAGGACAGCAGCCCGAGCACCCGCCCCCGCAGCCGCCAGATCGGCTGTCCGGTCTTCCAGTGCCATTCGCCCTGCCGTGTCGCTCGGTCGTACGCGCAGATCTTTCGGGCGGCGGCGAGCCAGAGCGCGACGGCGTGATCGGCGACCTCTTCGGCGCACCACTCGTTCGGCGCGTTGGTGACCTGGACGCCCCGGCGGGTCGCGGCGTCGACGTCGACGATGTCGACGCCCGTTCCGTAGCGAGCGATCACCCGGCAACGGGTGAAGGCGTCGATGGCACGGGAACCGACCCGCGCGTACTGGGTCAGGACGCCGTCGGCGTCCCGGCCCCTCTCGATCACCTCGTCCTCGCTCTTGCACTGTGCGGCGACGAGCCGGAATCCGGCGTCCTCGATGATGGCGCGCTCGATGTCGACATCGCCGAAGTCGTAGTCGGCGATCAGGATCGTGCCGTTGGAGTCAGTGCGAGTCACGCGGAATCCCCTTGGTGTCGGTGAGGTTCTGGTACGCCACCGCGAGTTCCAGGCAGCCCCCGCTGTCCAGCTGCCCGACCGTGGAGCGGTAGATCTCCTGCCACGGTGTCTGGTTCTCGAAGGCCGGCGGTATGTGCTCGGCCCTCCGCGCGGCGATCTCCTCCTCCGGCAACAGGACGTCGACACGTGCGTTGTCCAGGTCGATACGGATCCGGTCGCCGGTGCGCACGATGGCGAGGTTGCCGCCGATCGCGGCTTCGGGGCTGGCGTTGAGGATGGACGGGGCGTCCGAGGTGCCGCTCTGCCGGCCGTCGCCGAGCGCGGGGAGCGAGGTGACGCCTCGCCGGGCCACCGCGGACGGGAGTTCCATGTTGACGACCTCGGCCGACCCCGGATAGCCGATGGGCCCCGTGTAGCGGATGACGAGGATGCAGTGGTCGTCGATGTCCAGCTCGGGGTCTTCGATGCGGGCGTGGTAGTCCTCCGGTCCGTCGAAGACGATGGCGCGAAGGTCGACCGTCTGCGGCCGCCCGAGGTCTGGAAGGTAGCGGGCCCGGAAGTCGTCGGTGATGACCGAGGTCTTCATGACCGCGGAGTCGAACAGGTTCCCGGACATGACGAGAAGGCCGCCCCGCGGTGAGACGGGATCGTGGAAGGGGCGGATGACCGCGGGGTCGGCGGGCGGCACATCGGCGAGGTTCTCAGCGACGGTGTGGCCGGAGACCGTCATCGCGTCACCGTGCAGACGGCCTGCCGTCAGCAGCGACCGCATCACGCCGGGGACGCCGCCGGCACGGTAGAAGTCCTCGCCGAGGTACTCTCCGGCCGGTGCGGTGTTCGCCAGGACCGGGACGTCGGCTCCGACCCGCTGCCAGTCTTGGTTGGACAATGCCACCCCGGTATGCCGCGCGATGGCGTTGATGTGGATGGGGACGTTGGTCGACGCGGCGATGGCCGAGGCGACCACGATCGCGTTCTCGAAGGCCCGCATGGTCATGATCCGGCGCGGCGTCACGTCCTCGTGCACCAGGGCCACCGCTCGGCGGCCCGTGTCGTAGGCCATCTGCGCCCGCTCCCGGTACGGGGCCGGGATCGCCGCACAACCGGGCAGCGACATTCCCAACGCCTCGGCCAGGCTGTTCATCGACAGCGCGGTGCCCATCGTGTTGCAGTGCCCGATGCTGGGCGCGGACGCGCACACACGCGACATGTACTCCGCATAATCGATCTCCCCACTGGCCAGGAGCCGCTTCGACCGCCAGATCACCAGCCCCGAGCCCGTCCGCATCCCGTTGTGATAGCCGTTGAGCATCGGCCCCCCGGAAAGGACGATCGCCGGGACGTTCACCGTCGCCGCCGCCATCAGGCACGCGGGTGTCGTCTTGTCGCAGCCCGTCGTCAGGACGACTCCGTCCAGCGGATATCCGTAGAGCACCTCGACCAGTCCGAGATAGGCGAGATTGCGGTCCAGCGCCGCGGTGGGGCGCTTGCCCGTCTCCTGCAGGGGATGGACGGGGAACTCGAACGGGATGCCGCCGCCGTCGCGGATGCCGTCCCTGACCCGGTCGGCCAGGTCGAGATGGTGCCGGTTGCAGGGGACCAGGTCGTTGCCGGTCTGGGCGATACCGATGATCGGCCGCCCCGACTGGAGCTCCGCGGCGGTGAGGCCGAAGTTGAGAAAGCGCTCGAGGTACAGGGCGGTCATCTCCGGGTTGGCCGGATCGTCCCACCACGCCTGGCTGCGCAGCTTCCCCTTGACGTGCTCCGTCGGTGGCATAGGGCTCCTCGCCGACTTGTCCGGGTCTCCGCCCTCCCAGCGGGCCGGAGGGTGCCATGGCGCTGCGGAAGCGCGGGAAGCGCCGATGCCAGGTCCTGCGCGTGCGACACACCCGACCCGGCAGGACGCCCCTCCTGCGCGCACAGGTACCCGGCCCTCACTCCGGCATCCACTCGACCTGCGCAAATAACGGCAAAGACCGTTCACCCTGCTCCAGGTCGCCCGTGCTGCGGGGGGGGGGGGCGGCGGATCGGCGCTGGGCGGAGTGCTGCGGGGGGCGGATCGGCGCTGGGCGGAGGACTGGCGGGTCGGGTGGGCGCGGGCCGTCACGCGCCTTCGGGCGCCGGCGCCCCGAGGGGCACGGCCTCGGACATGATCTTGTCGATCTGCGCAAGATCGTCCTGGCTCGGGACGATGTCCAGCGCGCCGGCGGTCTCCTCGAGATCGGCCTGTCGCCGGACGATCGCGACCTGGAGGGCTTGGTACGCAAGCCCTCCACGCCACCGCGAGTTGCCCGATCGTGGCCCCCCGCTCCTGCGCGAAGCGACGAAGTTCGTCGACCACCCGCAGGTTGCGGCGTAACGCCCCCGCCGGTGAAATCCGGGCTGGCCGACCGCGCGCAATTGCCCGGCATCGAAATTCGAGGCACCGACATGGCCGATGAGTCCCTCGCCGACCAGGTCCCACAGCACCGCCGCGGTCTCCGCCGGCGGCGTCCTCGGATCGGGTCAATGGACCTGATACAGGTCAATGTGATCGATCCCCAGAGCGTCCAGGCTCTCCTCCACACCGCGCCGGATCCACGTCGGGCTGGAGTCGCGGACCAGCGTGTCGCCGTCCATGCGCAGCCCACCTTTGGTGGCGGTCACCACCTGGTCCATCTCACCGGCCAGCGCCCGCCCCAGCAGGCGTTCCGCGGTCCCGAACCCGTATCCCCGGGCGGTGTCGAAGATGTTGACGCCCAGGCTGCGGGCGTGGTGGATGCTCTCGATCGCCGACCGTTCGTCGACCTCGCCCCATTCCCTGCCGAACTGGCATGTGCCGTACGCGTCCGGCGTGACCCGAAGTCGAGTGCGGCCAAGCCCGACCGTCTCCATCTTTCGCCCTCAGTCGGT
The DNA here is from genome assembly GCF_008923365.1 of Actinomadura montaniterrae. GTDB lineage: Bacteria > Actinomycetota > Actinomycetes > Streptosporangiales > Streptosporangiaceae > Spirillospora > Spirillospora montaniterrae. The sequence goes on along the minus strand of NZ_WBMR01000086.1, from coordinate 3,944 downwards.
CTCATCCAGTGAAGCTCCCGTGCTTCGCACATATTGCGCCAATCTACACTGAGGAATATCCCGGTAAAGTAAATTCTTTTTCAACTCTCGTATACATCGAAGCGGCGGGAGTGTCGAGGTAGAAGCAGTTTTCGGCGGGAATGATGCTGCTCATGATGGACGCGTTGGCCAGTGAACTGGCCGCTCACATTACGACTCTTCACAAGGTATTGATCGCCATCGGGATCGTAGTGCTGCTGATCGTGCTCGTGGTCGCGCGGATCATCGTGGTGCGGCGGCACGCGCGAAGACGTTGAAGCGCCTCGGTCCCCATGTCGTACTTATCGGTGGTCGACATGGCCGGCCCGTGACAGGTTGCCGTATGCGAAATCCGCGGTACGCACGATCACTGGAATCGGTGTCTGCGCCGGCGGCTCGGATTTGACGCAGCCGTCTCTTGGGCCATCAGTGGTGGCGGGGCCGGGCCACTTGCTGTGGTTTACAAGGACGGGAGACAAGTCACGGCTTGCCCGGCGCCACCCAGCATGACCGGGTGGCTGGTGGGGCGTCCTTCGGCGTCTTGGGTGGCCAGTGGCCGCCGCTTGGGTGTGCGGACGTGGGCAATCCTCATGGGGCGCCATAGCTGCCGCGCGCCATGCGTCTCATCCCGCCTGCTGGCGGTGGCAGCGGTGGGCGGCGCACCGACGCTGGCGGCGTGTGGTGAGGACCGTCGGCGGGCTCAGCGAATACCACGTCGCCGAACGCTTCGGGGAACCCCAAGAAGGGGCGCTGCCTGGAAGAAGGTGATGATGTGGGCTGGCAGCCTTGCCGGTTGGTGCTGGCGACACCGTGCCGACATCCGAGCGAACATCGAGCTGACGTGCGGACATTTCGGGCACGGATCTTGGCTTGTAAGTACACGTTTACCCTGGTGAGGGGTGGTACGTCCGGCAGGATTCGAACCCGCAACCGTCGGTTTAGAAGACCGATGCTTTATCCAGCTGAGCTACAGGGGCTAGGCGCCTCCTAGTAGTTCGTGGGAAAGGAGTGCTGCGCTGCGTCGGCTATATGAGACCAGCCGCTTCGAGGTTAGGCGAGATGGATGCGTTTGGCGTCGGTTTCTGCGCGTACTTCGCCGATGAAGTTGTTGTGGTCTGAGGCGTCTTCCCCGGTAGATAAGCCAACGACCGCGGATCTCTTCCAGGAGGTCGTGCGCGGGGCGTTGAGGTCCAGGGGAGTGGTGCGCAGTTCCTCGAGCAGCGCCAGGCGCGGGCCTGGATCCTTCGGTGCTGTCGGCCATGACCCGCGCGCTCAGGTCGGCGTTGTTAGCGTCGTGCAGGGCGCGGCCGATGCGGTGGGCGCTCTCCTCGACTGGATCTATGAGACGTCCAGCACGCCGTCAGCGGGCAGGTTCGGCTGGGCGAGCGTCTGCGAGAGGTTGGCGAAGGCGGTGCAACCCGAGCCGGCTTCCTGTCCCACGACTACTGTATGACGGTCGTCGTCAAAGACGTAAGTGGTGATTGCTGCCCGAGCCTGGTGGCACCTACGGTGCCGTCGGGCGAGCCAAGGCGCGAAGTGAACGATGCCTGTAGATGGCATGAGCGCTCTTGGTGTCGCAGGCCGGCCACCTGCGGCAGGCTGCGCCGGACCCCGGCCGCTGCCGGCCCAGGGGGTGGTCCGTCGGGGCGAGGCGCTGTCCAATCGGCGGATTCGGGGAGTGCTCTCGCGTCCCGGCCCAGATGATCGGATCCACCATGATCACGTACGGCTCAGCGATAGTACCTGTGATAGAAAATCTTGGAGTCGCTCCAAGATTTCGCTTAAATGGTCTCTGACCCGTGGAAACGTTGGAGCGGGCGACGGGAATCGAACCCGCGTAGCCAGTTTGGAAGACTGGGGCTCTACCATTGAGCTACGCCCGCGAGGGGGCTGAGCCCTCGATCGTCAACCGTAGCGTACAGGGTGACGGGGAGCGAACGGGTCCGCGGTCGGAATGCCGGGTTGAGCGAGGCGGACGGGCCTGATCGGCATTAGACTTCACGGGTCGCCGGGGACGGCGGCCGGTCGCGGGCTGTAGCGCAGTTTGGTAGCGCACTGGCTTTGGGTGCCAGGGGTCGTGGGTTCGAATCCCGCCAGCCCGACCAGCAGGGCGTATCGCGGTCATGCGGCGCGGGCGCCGGTGTGCGGGTGCGGGGCGTCGTCCACCGTTCGTGTGCGGTCCGCGAGGGCGGCTTCGGCGGGGTGGCGCGTGGTCAGAAGGACGGCGGTGCCCGCGTCGGCGAGGGCGCGGAGGGTCGTCCAGATGCGGTGGATCGTTCCAGCGTCCAGGCCGGCGACCGGGTCGTCCAGGAACAGCACGTCCGAGCGGTTCACCAAGGCGAGTGTGAGGTCGAGGAGGCGGCGCTCGCCCGCGTCCAGGCGTTCGAACGGGGTCGAGGCGCGGGCGGTGAGGCCGGTCAGGCGCAGGGCGTCGGCCCTGGTCAGCGGGTCGAGGGTCCAGCGGCGCCAGGAGTCGACGGTCTCGGCGACGGTGAGGCCGGGGAACAGGCCGCCCTCCCGCCAGACGCTGCCGAGGCGCAGGCCGTCGCGGTCGGCGTAGGGGTCGAGCCCCTTGACGCGGACGGTGCCGGACAGCGGACGGCGCAGGCCCGCGGCCGTTTCGAGGAGCGCGGTCTTGCCGGCGCCGGCCCGGCCGAGCAGGGCGTGGACCTCCCCGGCGGGGACCGTGAAGGACAGGGCGGTGGACGGGCCGTCCTGGACGCGGAGCCCCGTCGCTTCGATCACTGCTCTCATGCTGCTCCTCCCAAGATCACTTGTTGATTGAACGGGGAAACCGCCTGGGTTTGCTTCCTGAGCTGGGGATACGTTCGTGGTCTGTAAGAACTTCGGCCCGGAGGAGGCAGGCATGAAGGCGGTGCAGTATCGCGAGGTGGGCGGGGCGCCGGAGGTCGTGACGGTGCCGGATCCGGTGGTGGGACCGGGGCAGGTGCTGCTGAAGGTGACCGCGGCGGGGGTCTGCCATTCCGATATCGCGGTGATGAGCTGGCCCGCGGAGCAGTTGGGGTTCCCGCTGCCGCTGACGCTCGGGCACGAGGGCGCCGGGGTCGTGGAGGCGCTCGGGGACGGCGTCGAGGGCGTGGCGATCGGGGAGTCGGTCGCCGTGTACGGGCCGTGGGGCTGCGGGACGTGCCTGATGTGCGCGCAGGGCAAGGAGAACTACTGCCTGCGGGCGGACGAGCTGGGGATCCGGCCGCCGGGGCTGGGCGCGCCCGGGGCGATCGCCGAATACCTCCTGGTCGACAACGCGCGCCATCTGGTGCCGCTCGGTGACCTCGACCCGCTGCGGAACGTCCCGCTGACGGACGCGGGCCTGACGCCGTACCACGCGATCAAGGGGGCGCTGCCGAAGCTGGTGCCTGGCAGCGCCGCGGTGGTGATCGGAACGGGTGGGCTCGGGCACGTGGCGATCCAGATCCTGCGGGCGCTGAGTCCGGCGCGGGTGATCGCACTCGACGTGTCAGAGGACAAACTGGAGCTGGCCCGGACGGTCGGCGCCCACGAGACGGTGCTGTCGGACGAGCGGGCGACGGCGCGGGTCCGGGAGCTGACCGGCGGGCTCGGCGCGCAGGCCGTGTTCGACTTCGTCGGGGCGCCGCCGACGGTCGCGACGGCGACGGGGGTCGCGGGCGTGGAGGCGGACGTGCTGATCGTCGGGATCGGCGGCGGCGTCGCGCAGCTCGGGTTCGGCGTCGTGCCGTACGACGCGTCGGTGCGGGCGCCGTACTGGGGGAGCCGCGCCGAGCTGATCGAGGTGCTGGAACTGGCGCGGGCCGGTGTCGTGGACGTGCACGTCGAGACGTACTCGATCGACGAGGCGCCGGAGGCGTACGAACGGCTCCACGCGGGCCGGGTCAACGGCCGCGCGGTGATCCTGCCGAACGGCTGAGCCGCGCCGCGCCGGCGGG